>CAZWJZ010000133.1:5913-11273 GCA_964634665.1 uncultured bacterium
CTTTGTGATGTTGTTGGAGGGATTCCTCTTGTTTTCTCGCGGGTCCTAAAAGTTCTACTAAACTATTGTCATATAATTGTGCCGTTGATGGTGCTACACCGTCCCATTCATAATGAGCTTCTGAATGGTGATGCTTAAAATATTTGAGGTTTAATCGATAGGTGCCATCACCTAATAAGTGGATAATTTCACGCATTTCTTCTAGATATTTAGGTTTCCCATAAGGGGCTAACCCCATTATTTTGTATTCATCTCCATAGTGTGGAAAGCCAAGGTATTGAGTCATTGCTTCATAGAAAACGCCCAGTGAATGTGGGAAGTATACTCTGCCATCTAAATTTATTTTAGTATCTTTTCCTAGCCCCCAGGCTGCGCTGGCGAAATCACCTGAACCGTCGATTGATACAACTACAGCTTCTTTCATGGGTGAAACAAGAAATGCTGATCCGGCGTGAGCTAAATGATGTTCGACTTGACTAACTTTTCCTTGAAAGTTTTGCCCCTCACAAATCTCTTCTAGCTTTCTTTTCATGTCAGACACAATGTTATCTTTTTTGAGTTTATTTAGAACTAATCTCCAGTCGGGCCTGTAATTCATTAAGAATTTGGTTTTCGCAGCAAAGTTAGCTCTAGTATCTCGATTAATTGCTACATACTCAATGTCAGAAAGGCCTATGTTTGCTTCAGAAATGCAATATCTTATGCTTTCAGAAGGAAAGCCTGCCCAATGCTTTATTCGTCTAATTCTTTCTTCTTCAACAGCTGCAATTAATTCTCCATTTTTTACAATGCAGGCGGATGAATCACCGTGATACGCATTAATGCCTAAAATATATGACATAGTAGTTACCTTATTTCTCTTTCAATGTAGTTAGTTTTTTTCGAGTAATTTTTTAGCCACTCTGCCGTTTGGTATATTCCTTCATCTAAGTTGTAAGGCAATTCTCCTACTATTTGTTTCACTTCTTCCAGGTTTTGGACTTCAGGTGTTACAATATTTTTAAGTCTAAACGATGTGAGTGGCGGGTTTTTCCAACCTATTTGTTTTAATAAGTCACCAACAGTAGCTGCAGTCTTCAAAATTGGCATTGGCAGGGTTTTTATAGGATTAGCTCCCATTGCCTTTTGAACAAGGTTGGCAAAGTAATTGAGTTCTACAGGAGAATAGTCGGCTAAATAGAAGGTCTTGCGGTCTACAAGTACTTTTGGACTTTGAATCATTTTTCCAATCTGGTAGACCGAATTTCCAACGAAACCCCACTGTTTTAATATTTTGATATTGCCAGGGTGAATATACCTATTTTTGGCAATTGTAAGAAAGAATGCTTTATAGGGTTCTTCAAACCAAGGACCCCAAATTGAGGTTGGTCTAACTATAGTCCATGTTGTCTGTAACTGTGAGCTTCTTATGATATTTTCACTTATGACCTTACTTTCGCCATATAGCGTTGAGGGGTTATAATCTCGGTCGTTTTTAGGAATGTACCCTAGTTGGCAAACCAATTGACTAGAAGCAAAAATGCTCCTCGAGATTGTTGGAGTATTTTCTATAGCTGCTATAATATTTTCTGTTCCTTTAATATTAGATTCATATCCATTTATATCGGTTTTTTCCTGGAGATCTGTGCGTGCTGCCAAATGGATCAATATTGATGGGGTGAATTCTTCAACAGTTTTTAATAAAGATGGTTTATCTAAAATATCTTGCTTTATCCAAACAGGTTTATGTGTAGGATTTCTTGGCTTGTTTTTGTCTATATTAATTACGGTGTGGCCTAACTGTTTGAAATATTCCACTAGGTTTGTACCTATAAATCCAGATCCACCCGTTATGCAAATGCGCATAAGATATTTCTTTCTTTTAGAGATGTTGCTTTCAACTCGCTAAGCATTAAGTTGCATTTCATTATCTAGACTGTAAATATGTTTTGAAATTTGTAGACACCTTGCTTTATATGTGTGATCTTCCAATATTCTTTTCCTTGCTGCTTCTGCTGTTTTCTGACGTGCGGTTTCATCATTGATTAGCCATTGGTATAAGTCAGTAGCTTCTTTAGCGTTTTTGGCTATATGAACTTCTTCACCTGGTTTAAACCATGTTTCTAAACCCTTATAAGGGTCGCTAACAATGCAACATCCAAGGCTTGCAAGTTCAAAAGGACGTGCTGTACTACTTGCATATACAGATGCATGAGTACTTCTAGTTACATTCAAATTAATTTTACTTTTGCAGGCCTGTACACGCCAGTCGTTTATGCTCAAGACTCCCTTTTGTCTCACATCTCCAAGGTCAACTTCAAAGCCTTTACCTGCTACCAAAAAGTCATACTCAGGCAGTGCTTTACTAGGTTCTGTTATCATAAACTTTATTCGCTCTTCTCTTGCCTCACTACCATGTGCATAATAGAAAATATCTGTATCTTTTTCTAAATCTAAGGGGCTATATAAATCAGGGTCAACAGCATAGTGTAAAGCGTTGACATTTTTTGCTTCTAAACCTTCTAAAGCCTCCATAACCCCTTCACTGTTGGTAAAAAAGGCATCGTATTCGCTTAAGTCTGCATTATTGTAGTAGGCCATTTTGAATTTTCGGTCTTCAAAAAATCCAGGTAGTATGCTTGGCATGTCTCCGTCGTAATAAATTACCTTCAGTTCGGGGTATTTATTTTTTATTTCCGTTGGTATTCCTGTTAAGTGATTCAAGGGGGCATTTATAAACCAGACTACATCAAATTCTTCTTGACCCAGAACATTTAGAATATGTTTACGCCATTTAGGGCGTATGTGGTGTTTTATTACCTGCATGGTGGCTTGTTCTATAAAGGGTTGTGTTCCAATGGGTTTAACGGTTCCTGATTTAATTGCGTTGTTCATTGCTTTACTCTCGAAACTAACAGGGTTAGCTGTTGTGCGCCACCATAGGCTTTCTACGGGGTCACCTATATAGGGTGTTATAAGGAGTTCGTGTCCAAGTTCATTGAGTGCTTTGAAGAGTTGCCACCAGCTTGGTGTGCAGCCTAAGCGATATTTGAGGTCTAATGCAGATGCAACTATATAAAATTTCATGAATTGATTAATTGGGTTTTATACCAAGTGTAACTTTCCCTAATGCCTTCCTCTAGTGTTGTTTTTGCTTTCCATCCTAATTCGTTCATTCTGCTTACATCCATTAGTTTTCTGGGGGTACCGTCTGGTTTGCTTGTGTCAAAGCTTAGTTCGCCCTTAAAGCCAACTATGTCTTTTATGGTTAGTGCTAAGTCTTTTATTGATATATCTTTTCCTGTTCCAACATTTATAGGGCCTGCTTCTGAAACATTCTGAATTATAAAGAGGCAGGCTTCAGCTAGGTCTTCTGAATATAGAAATTCTCTTTTTGGTGTGCCTGTTCCCCATATTTCAACTGTAGTTTTTTTGTTTTCTTTTGCTTCGTGCATTTTCCTTATTAATGCCGGCAAAACATGGCTTGTCTTTAGGTCAAAATTGTCATTTGGTCCATACAGATTTGTTGGCATGGCAGAAACAAAATCACAGTTGTATTCTTTTCGGTAGCTGTTGCAGAGTTCAATTGCAGCGATTTTTGCTATTGCGTAGGCCCGATTGGTGGGTTCTAAGGGTCCAGTAAGTAAGGCTTCTTCTTTTAACGGTTGGGGTGCTAGTTTAGGATATACGCAGGAACTACCTAAGTTTAAAAGTTTTTTTACCTTGTGGGTATAGGCAGCATGAATGATGTTGCTTGCAATCATTAAATTGTCGTAGAGGAATTGAGCTGGGTGGTTGTTGTTAGCAAGTATGCCACCGACTTTTGCTGCTGCTAAGAAAACAAACTCTGGCTTTTCATTTGCAAAAAACGTGTTTACTGCAGTTTGATTTCTTAAGTCTAGTGCTTTACTAGCGCGAGTTACAATGTTGCTATAACCCTCTTTTTGTAACTTTTTTAGTATTGATGAACCTACGAGACCTTTGTGGCCTGCAACATAGATTTTACTGGTTTTGCTTAGTAAGTTAGCCATTCGCTATTCCACGAAGTGATACAGCGTGACCTGCATCTTTCAGAGTTTTTTCTTGTTTTGCAAGTTCTAAATCATGGTTAACCATTCGCGTAACAAGCTGATCTATACTTACTTTGGGTTGCCAGCCTAATTTTGTTTTTGCTTTACTAGGGTCACCAAGTAAGTAATCAACTTCAGCTGGCCTAAAATACCGTGGGTCAATTTCTACATAATTATGGTAATCCATACCTAACTTATCAAATACTTTCTCTACAAAATCTTTAACTGAGTAGGCTTCACCTGTGGCGATTACAAAATCATCAGGCTTTTCTTGTTGAAGCATTAGCCACATGGCTTCTACATAGTCCTCAGCATGACCCCAATCTCGCTTTGTATCTAGATTTCCTAGGTATAGTTTGTCTTGTAAGCCTATTTTTATTCGAGTTGCAGCACGTGTAATTTTCCTAGTAACAAAGGTTTCACCACGTCGCTCTGACTCATGATTAAATAGAATACCGTTAGCGGCGAAAAGCCCATAAGATTCACGGTAGTTTCTTACTAAGTGAAACGCCATGACTTTTGCTGCTGCGTAAGGTGATTTTGGGTAAAATACGGTTGTTTCCGATTGAGGTGGAGCAGAACCTCCAAACATTTCACTAGTACCCGCTTGGTAGAATTTAACGTTACTATTGTTTCTTAAACAGACATCTCTTATTGCTTCTAGTAGTCTAAGTGTACCTAAACCATCAACATCAGCCGTGTATTCAGGCTGAGCAAAGGATACTGCTACGTGTGATTGTGCTCCAAGATTGTAAACTTCGTGGGGTTCAACTTCTTCTAATATTCGTCTTAAGCCTGGGCCGTCAGATAAATCTCCGTAGTGCAAAAACATTTTTGCTTCGCTTTTATGAGGGTCGACGTACATGTGGTCAATACGGTCTGTATTAAAGGTACTGGCTCGCCTAATAATGCCATGTACTTCGTAGTTCTTTTTGAGTAGTAATTCAGTTAAGTAGGAGCCATCTTGTCCTGTTATTCCAGTAATTACGGCTCGTTTCGTTTTGGGCATAGTTAAGTTACTTTCAGGTTGATTAAGGAATTGACTTATAGGTGGCTTGTGTTATTACCTGTTGGCTTTCTTGATTAACAAGTGGTTTGTTTTTTGTTAGATATGGGAGTTCAGTTGTTGATAAGTTTGCTTTTTGAACGGAGTCTTGTATTTCTTCTTTTATTCTGGTTGTAAAGTGTCCTATGCTATGTAAGGTTACGCCTGTCATCGCCAGCATCACACCTACAACAAAAAATAAGACGGTGAGTAACGCTGTGCCGATTGCGAGTTGACCTGAGTTCTGCAAGGCTATTAAGACTCTT
>CAZWJZ010000134.1:0-11154 GCA_964634665.1 uncultured bacterium
ACCTACTTTACGCTATTCCCGCGCCTTTGAATAGGCCTGAATAGTTACAAAACTTTTACCTCATAAACAGATATAATAGGCGCACCCCCAACTTTACCGCCATACGCAGATCCTTCGCCAAAAGCCGAGCTATTAACAGCCCCTGCAGGCGTTGTATAAGTGGTTGAAATAGATAAGGTTTCAAACACCACGGGTAACTCAATAATAGATTCAACAAAGTCATAGTCTTTAGTGGGAGTTTCAAGGGTATAGGTGTAGGTTTCGCCTACATAAAGAACAGTAGGGCCAACTAGGCTAACTTTACTGTTTCTATTTTGAGAAACTAGCTTTTCAACATAGAGTGTTCCTGAATAACTGCCCATTACGCCTTCATCTGAAGTTATATTAATGCTGTAGCCTTGACTTGAAAAATGAGCTGCCTTTAAACGTGTTACCTCTACACCAAAGTAAAAGTCACGACAATTACTGGGCGTGTTAGCAATGGTATGACGATCAGGCGCGGAAGGGCCCGTAGCTAAGCTAGCCTCTGTAAAACTTGTTGGGAAGCCTGTCTGAGGGCTAATGAAAGGTGTAGAAGGACTTGTTTCAACAAAAGTGGCAGTTACATTAGTAGCAACTGCAGTACCTACATTACAAACTCTTGCGCCTACAGGAAATGTGTTAGGGCCTTCTGTGGCAGGTTTATTGCTATCTAAACCAATAGTATCCCAAGTAAGTGTAGATGTCTCAAAAACAGGTTGCGCCCAGGCTAATGAACCCAAGGCGATTAAAAAGAAAAAGATTCTAAAAGCAAAAGGCAAGCTTAAATTTAGTTTAGATATAAGCATACATTTCCCCGAGTTTCTTTAGAATGACATCATCTTCGTCATCCAAAACAAAGTATTGCGGATTCGTAGCGCTTAATAACTGTGTGCTGCTAGCATAGTATTCACAGACAGGCTGATTTAAAGCACAAGCTGCGGATGCAATCTGGGCAGAATTTTCAGCTATAGCTAATTTCGGATAAAGCAAAAAAAGCAAAACTCCAAGTGTTTTTACTAAAGTTTGCTGTTTCAAAAAAAGAAATACGTGTCTACCCATAAAAACTAACCCTCAGTTGCATAAAAATTAGCAAAAAAGCTAACGAAAAGATGCGAATTAACATAAAGCAAAACCTAAGAGTAAACAAAGTCACTTGAAAAGCTCGAGCTTTTATCATTAATTAACCCTTGCTTTAAACAGAACTGCGCCCGTTTGACTGGGTAAGATAGTTCCGCTGCAGCTTGCAATAATGTCAGCTGTAACTGTGCTTATGGGTAAGCTTCCTAAGTCAATATCAATGTTACCAGTGGCGTTATGGCATTCTATACGCACTTCATTTGGCGAGCCAAAACCATCTTCAAGAAGGCTTGTAAAAATGGGTACGGTGTCCTGAAAAATAAAATTGGTAATGGGGGTTGCAAAATTTTCATAAGTAATTTTGTAGACCAAAATATCCCCAGGGCTAGCTGAGCTGCTAAAGGCAAAATCAGCAGCATCACAACTGTTATCTGATTCATTTGTTTCATTACAAACATACTTCACAATTCGCAAGACATCGGGTGTAACCGAGGAACTATTGTTTGCGCTTGAGATTTCCAAACTGCTTGTAGAGGCATTTGCAGTATTTTCATAAGTACTAGCTAAGGCCTCATTAACAAGGGCTCTAAACGTTAAGGTTGTACTCGAGCCTGCTGTTAGGGTGCTTAGGGTCCAGCTTAAGCCTGTGCCTGTTGGGTCACTGTCATTTTGAAAATCCCCCCCTGTGAGGCTGCTAGTTACATAGCTGTAAGCTGCTGGTACAATATCGTTTATGACTATGCTGTTTGCGTCACTAAGGCCTAAATTAGTCACTTCAATACTAAAAGTAACAGTATCACCTGGGGTGACATTGCCACTGCTATCAGCATCGCTTACTAAACCGCTTGTTATAGCTGCTGCACTGGTATCTATGGTTTTGCTTACAGCAATATCAGCTAAGCAGTTATAAGCGGTATTGATTCCAGGACTATCAGAGGCAAGACTAATGAGGGTTTCTATGCCTGTAGCGCCTGATTGTGCACCATGCTTTGCACCCCCTGCAGGTGAGTCACTAGTGCTTGTATCACCTGCAACGCCACCTGCAACTTGTGTGCTATGTGTGTTGGTACTAATAATGACACCACCGCCACCACCGCCACCTGTACCATGGGCTGAACCGCCTGTAGGCCAAGCGTCTCCACCACGCCCACCCCTAACATCAAGATTTAAACTGGCACTCGAGTTTCTGCTTATCACGACAATGCTGCCCCCTGCGCCACCGCCCCCTGCACCATCATTTAGAGGATTGTCAGCAGCTCGGGCACCTCGCGCTGAAATGCTTCCTGTACCTGTTATGTTATGAGCGCGAATAAGTACAATGCCGCCACCATTCGCGCCACTAGATTGGTTAGCGGTACTGTTATTGTTGTTATCGCCTGCACCACCACCACCACCCAAAACTACTTGAGCTACTGATGCAGGAACACTCGAGCCGCCAAAGCCCCATTTTTTTTCGGGAAGATTGCTGTAGTCTGCTGCTACGCCAGTGTAGCCAAAGCTGCGCCAGCCTGCACCTCCTCTGCCGCCTGCGCCACCATTGCCGCCACCTGCACCGCCACCGTTATCGCTACTAGCATTCCAGTAGATTCCGCCGCCACCTGCGTTGGCAGGTGCTCCGCGGGCAAAGTCACCTGTTGAGCTGCTACCTGTGGGGTAGCCTCGCCAGCTTGCACCATTGTCAGTTATGCTAGCTGGGCTGCCTGTATTGGCTGCAATTTTGTTGCTGACGTAGCGTGGGGTGCCGGCTATGCCTTCACCTTTACTGGCATGTCGAGTGTCGTTATCCCAGCGGTAGCGATTAACGCCGTCGGTGACGCTACGGTTACGACCACCCCCACCTCTAAAGCCTAAGCCGTCAACATTAATGCTTTGCGAGTTCATATTTAGATTTCTTGCGACATCAAGTGCAACAATGCCTCCCGTATCACCATTCCAAGGGGGGGCGTTTACGATTGCAGTGAGTGTTGCGTCAATATATTGCGGAACACGGATGATTTGAAAACTGCGTCTTCCTTGGCTGTTTGTAGCTTCAGCTTGCATATAATTAAACTCTAAAGGGGAGATGCTTAAATCTAAATTACTATCGTTAGAGCCAGGACCTGCCCTCACGTATTCATGCTGCCCTGCTAGGCAATGACTAGGATTGCTATAGCCTGAGGCGTTGCCGTCCCCTGTTTCACTAACGCCATCCCCATAAGCATTGGTGTTACTGGTATTAATGTCGGCACATTGCATTTGGATAATGAGTACCAAATCACCACTGCTAAGCGTGTTACTTGCACCTGCCTTATTGCTTAAGCCGATACTTGTGCTTGTGGGGCCGTAACTAGCTGCAACGCTTGGCTTCCAGTAGCCATTAACAATGCCACTTAGGTTGGCACTGCCGTCATTGCCGGGTATAGCGCAAATCTGCGCTAGGGCTAAGCTACTTAAAGTCAATAAGCTGACTATAGATTTGGCTAGATTTAAAGACAAAACGACTTACTCCTCAGCAATTAAGAGGATGTTGTAGAAATCGCGCTGCTCTGCAATGCTTAACTTAAGCTCTATTTCACCGTTAGCATCAAGACCAATAAAACCAAGCTTATAGCTTTCACTAAGGTCTTGAGGTGCAAAATCGTAGTTATAAGGTTTATGTACCACTAGTTTGTAATTGCTAGGCGTAATACGATTAAAACTATAGTTACCTTGCTCATCTGAAACGCTGGTCTTGATAACGTCACCTTTCTGATTGACAAGGTCAACACGCACGCCAGACAAAGCATGTTCACCGTCAACTAAAACTTGACCTGATAGGCTAGCTGCGCCGCAACGCCACTGTTCATCAAAAATAAAGTCAAGGCGAATAAATGCGCCACTTTCACCAAAGTGAGCACCTGCATTTGGGCTTATATCATCAAAAAAGTTATAACCCACAACGGCATTTACACCGCAGCCAAGTTGTTGTGAAACTTCTAAGCTAGCACCAACCCCAAAGTTGTTTTGCTGCCAGCCATGAAATAACCTGCCGTAACCAGCAATACTGCCACCCTGCCAAGTGTTAACAGAAGAACCAAGACTAATAAGGTCACGGTAGCCTAGTTCAGGCTCGAGTATGTTGAGGTAGCTGGCTCTTACTGAGAAGCCTTCGGTGACTTGCCAGTTAAGGCGGCTATCACCTGTTAGGCTAAAGTCTAAGTTTTCAGCGTAGCGACCAAAGCGAACACTTTGATTGCTTAAGACAGTTAAGTTGTTGCCTCGGTAAGCGCCTGCAACACTAAATTTAAGACCTTGGCTGGGGTCTGTACCTGCTTCATTTAGGTAGTCAAGACTGACATTGCCAAAAAGCTTGTTGCTTAATTCAAAGGTGCTGCTTGCAAAGAAAGCATGTTTGGTGTTGAGGGCAAAACGCAGGTCATAAACAGCGCTGGTTTGCAGGGTTTCGGTACTGTAGTTGCTACCTAAACTAAAGGCTGTTTCATTATTAGTGGTTTCACTAAAGCTAATGCTTTGACTTGCGCCAGCTGTAAAACTTAGGTTTTCATTAAGAGGATACTGGGTATCGACGTTGAGTAATAAACGACCTGCATCTTGCCCAACGCCATTACTGAGTTCATACTGGGCAGTGGCATTGGTAAAGCCAAAATTAACCTCAGGGTCATTCATTTCACAAAAATTAACGCGGCATAATTGACTTAACAAAGTACTATTACTAAAGCCTGCCTCTAAGCCAAACAAGAAGCTATTTGAATTGCCCCAAACAAGCCTATCAGTTAAGCGAAACCTTAGATTCTCAAGGAGTGGGTAAGCAACACTAAATTCTGTTGAGCTGTCAGCCAAACCAATAACGCCTTGCCTGTGATTAATGCTTAGCTCGCTACCTGAAACACCCAAAACATCTTGAACTGCACTACCAAGCAAAACACTAAAAGCATCCTCTGCAGCACTCGAGCCTGCGTATTGAAGTCCAAACTGCACGTTAGGGTTTTTGGCAAAGCCTAAATCAAGATTGCTTAAGTAGGATAGTAAACCATTCACACTAAACTGTGTTTCGGTAGTTAAGCTAAGCTGCGCACTCGAGCTTAAGGTGAGTTCAGGGCTGAATTGGTAGTTTATGGAGCCGTTGAGGTTTTGGCTGGCGCTGGCTGTTGTTACGGTTGTTGAGCGGTAGTCTTCGGTAGTTAGGTCGTAACGTAATTCTGTGTTTAAGTTCCCTTGGCTATAGGCAACTTGCGCACTGGCGGCTAGACCTGCTGAGTCTTGGTTTTGACCATAAGCAAGGTCTAGTTCGCTTCTTACATTTTCTAAATTAGCTGATGCGCCTGCAGAAATAACGGTTGTTGTTGCCGTACCAACCGTATTTTCTTGATAAGCACCTGCGCGGAATTTAAAGCCTTCAAGGTCGTATAAAGCTTGAGCGCCAAACTGCCAGTCGTACTCGCTTGCCGCACCGTCTTCAAGCTGATAGTTTGCTAAGAGGTAATAACAATTGCCTTTATCATCTTGCAGGGGCAATCTGCTGCTTAACCTTAGAATGCCAGTTTCATCTAAAACATAATCAAAGCCAGCGCTTAAGGTTCCTACTAACGGGTCATCATCTTGTGTAATAAAGTCTTTAGGGCTTTCACAGTTAGCTTTAAGCACTTCAAGGTGTAAAGTATCAGCCTTAATATTTTTGTTAGGAAGCGTGTAAACCCTAGTACCGTCAGCTTTAAGGTACAAGTCAGTAACTCGGTCACTTACATTTGCGCTAGCCGCATAACCAAGTAAATTTAAATCACCAAATTGCCAATTGGCATTTAAACCTGTGTAAGACCTAGCAATACCCAAGTACTGACCTTGCAGCGCGGTTGAAAAATCACCAAATTGCAAGAAACTCTGATCACGCTCGAGTCTTACGTAAATGCCTTGTTGTGAGAAGGCATCTTGAGCGTAAGTACCTTGGGAACCCACAATCGGAAAGTCATTGTAAGGGCTTAAATAATTGCCACTACCAAATAAACCAAGGGGGCTGTTAGGGTAGTTGCCTGTTAAGGTGAGTAGGTAAGAACTAAAAACACTACCACGTGCAAAGAAGCTAGCTTCAACGCCAAAGTTAAGCTCATCACTATAGCCAGCGCCTGCACTGCCATAACCCACGACAATCCAGTCACGTAAACTACTTTTCACTTCAAATTGCTGTGAGCCAAGCTCTTTAGACATTATGCTGCTAATGGTTATGACATCTGGCGCGACAAGCGGCTCTAAACTTAGTTGACCCACACCATTTTTAATAGCTACCTGAAAACCAGATTGCTGCTCAGTAGCGTCTTTACCCGCAGGCTGAGCACCCTCAATTTCAAACGTTACAAAGCCATCTGCAGGCGTGTTACCCCAAGCATCTTGCACTTTGACTTCAAACACCAGTGGGCTGGCTGAATCAGCCAAAAGTTCAGTTAAAGGCGTTAAGGTTACAAGGCTCGGCACGCCAGCTACATAAAGCGTAAGTCGATCTCGTAACACCCGACCCTCTGCATTTGTACTCGTAAGCATTACCGAGTTAGGCCCCACCTTAAGTTCAATACCCACATAATCAAAAGACTGACGAGCTAAACCCTCATCATAGGTTTTAGTACCAATTTGACTCGCCTCAACCCGCTCACCATTAACAATAAGCTCGAGTGTTTCACCAAGCGGACCATCTACACTCACGGCAGTACTGTTACCCGAGCGAATCAAGCTGTTAGCTAAAGGTGACAAAATAACCGCGCCAACACGCTCTTTAACGGCAGGCGCAGCAGTTCTTAAAGCCGTGGCAGCCTCAACAAGCTCGAGTGCGCTTTCTTTACCCAAAATAAGTTCTGGATTTGGGCTAAGTACAACTAAGCTACTGCTTTCAGTGCTTAAGCTAAAAGGCGCTTCATGCAAAACATCAAACTCAACAGTGGCAATGCTTTTATTTTCTAAAGTGTAAATAAGTGCTTGACCTGCAACATCAGGGTCAGCAACAGGCTCACCATCGACAAAGCTAGTTCCCGCCAAGTAGCTCAGACCTTCAGGGAGTTCCTGAACCAAAATAAGACCCTCTAGGACTGGGAGCTTATAAGCAGCCATATCAATGGTGATGGTGCTATTTTGTCTAGCAGCGGGTAATTGCGGAACAGCCAAAACATCTTCCTGATAAATGACAGGCTCTTGGCTAGCATGCTTCTCTCTTGATAACGCTTCACAGGCAAACGGGATGATTTGCATGGCAGTCACGCCTGCATCTCCAACTTGTACTCTAAAGTCAGTACTCGCAGTCGATAAGGCAGGAACAAACAGCGTACTTGCGCCCTCTAAAAGCTGCATGCGGGCAAAAGCAGTTTCTAAACTCAAAGTTAGATCATAAGCTAAAGGATTACTGATACTAAAACGAAGAACAGCTTCATCTTGAGCATACAACGGTCCTTCAGGAGCAAGGCGCGTAAGCGTAGCACTGGTTCGCAAATAAGCAAAACTAGCCTCACTGATTTGCTTATTTGCATCAGAAGAAAGAACAGCTCTAAAGCTCGAGTTATTAAAACTAGGGGTCATTTCAAATTTGTAACTATGCGTTGCGCGTTCACCTACCGCCAAATTGCCTTGCCATGCTAAGTTACCCTCAAGCAAAAGCGCACCCGCAGGTAAACTTTCACTCAAGCTATACGTGCTAGCTACAGGCCCTGTATTTATAACCGTCAAGTTAACCGTAACAACTTGACATGCCAACGCAGATGGCTGCGAAAAACTACGCTCTAAAAGTAACGAAGGCTCGAGTGTGAGCGTAATACTAGGTACCGGAATTGCTACTAAGTTTAGCTCTAGCTTAGGTTCAGGTATAGGTAAGAAAATGGCAGGTGTTACATAAAGGGAGGGGGTAACAAGAATAGGGTGTTCAATGAGCTCAAGAATAAAAGTAACTTTACCGCCCTCAACACCAAAACTAGCCTCTCTACGCCCTGAGTCAGTGCCACCTTCAATTTGCTTTTCAATAAGGCGATAAGAAGCATCTTTCGCCAAATAAACTTGTCTAGTATCAGACTTATAAATACTATAAGGAATAGCAAGGGTATGACCCAAAGTATCTATAACGCGCACTTCAATAGGATGATCAAGTGAAAGTTCGGGTTGAACTTCTAAAGGAATGCGTTGCTCATTACAGCTAACTTTAATGCGAATAGCATTGGTTCGCTGATAAGCATTTTCAGGCTGACGCAGCTTAATACGGTAGCGGCCTAACTGATCTAAATGAGCGTAATTTGCCCACTCACGGTTGCTAGGAACCTCTAACTCAAGGTATTCACCATTAGGATAAACCAGACGTATGGCTAACTCTTCAGGACCATCACCATCATAAATACTAAGCTCACACATGCCTAGCGTTGCCTCGTTTGTCAGTTCAAAACTAGCACCCTCAAGCCAAGCCGTTTCAGAAACATTAATGGTAGGCAAGAAACTCTGTAAAGGCTGCCTTGCACCCTCAACTTCAAGTACAGGTGCAAACACATTTTTACCTTTACCTGTCACAGAACTCTCTAAGTGATACGTGCCAGCTGGCAATAAACCTTCATAAAAAGGTATCCAAGTCGAAGGCCCCTCTTCAAAGTCACCAAAACTTAAAACCTCAGTGCCTTGTTTAAGGTAAAAGCTAGCTAGCAAAGGCTCATCTTGATAGCGCTCATCACCCTCTTGACCCGCTAAATCAATGGTTGCAGAGTAAAGCCAAAAACGAACCTTTTTTGCTTCAGTTAAACGAAACTCAAACACATCACCACTAGGGTTCCAACCGCCACCCAACTCATTACCAACAGTAACAAGAGGCAAAATAGGTTCAACTTCAACCTGAGTCAGTGTCTCAACTTGTGTTTGCGCAAACACTACGCTGCAACACAAGCAGAAAAAAGCTACTAAATAAGTCTTAACTAGATTCATCGTAAGCGCCACCTCACTATCGGCGCAGTCAAACTACTATCCTTATCACCAAGAAGCTCATAACGAATCACTTGTTCAAAGCTAGCCTCAACATCACCCAAAACAAAAAGCTGCTCACCATCTTGAATTTCAAGCTCAGGCAAAGCTGATTCAGAACGAACCGTAAGAACCACAAAAGCCTGATTATCACTAAAAGAAACAACTTGCTTTTTAAGGCTGACAGGCCCCACAAAAACATTTAGTGCCTGAGCAACACTCAAGCGTGCCCCTGCTGGTAAAAGCGGAACATCCTGACGACTCATATGCCCAGGCTCGAGTCTAATGCGCCATAAGCCTTCACTCATTTCTGATTGGGTTTCTTTTAAGAAGCGCGCAGGTAAGGTGCTCTGATCAACCTTAAGAATCTCAATGCCGGGCTCTAAGCTCAAGAAGGTATAACGCCCATCTTTATCGCTCAAAATTGCGCGACCATCAGACAAGTAAAGCCTGACACCCTCAACACCTAAGTCACTATCATCAAAAACAGAGTTATCATTAAGGTCAAGAAAAACCGTACCTAGCAGTAAAGCAGGTGCCCTAAACCCCTCAGCATCAACAAGGGTAGATGCCGCAGCCGCAGCGTCAGCCGTAGCCCGACCCGCAGCGTCACTCGCTACAACCTCAGCCGTATTAATAATCTCTTCACTCGCTAAAGCCGCAGGTAAAACCTCAACCTCAAACAAAACCGTCATGAAGTCATCAATAGCCAAGGCAGGCAAAAACCAGACAAGCTTCTGACCAGATACTTCAGGCACAATTGTGCTTTCAGAACCATCAGAAAGCACAAGACGAGAAGAACCCTCTATATAACGCACCTCAAGGGGCAAATCATCACTAAGCTCGAGTTTTTCTATACGAACACTGTTACTCGGATTGCTAACTTTAAGACTATAGGTCAAAGGCGCCCCCATTTTTACTTGAGCTGGCGAAGCCGTTTTTTCTAACAAAATACTTAAAGGACGAATTTCATGAATAACTGTATTAGTCGTAGCATTTGTTGGGCTTTCATCACCAGAAATACTCACCACAGCAACATTCTTCAGTAACTTCGCATCCTCAAAGGTCAAGTCACTACGTAGCTGAACATTAAGCTCGAGCTTAATATGCATGCCAGCAGGAATACGCTCAAATTGCCAAGTCACCGTGTCATTATCAAAGCTAGCTGTTACCGTTGTATTAAGACCCGTAAGGGGGTCAGTAACTAAGCCTTCCGTAAAGCTCAAAGGCTCTAGCAAAAACTCACTTAAAACATCTGTCACAATGACATTTTCAAGATCAAGATCATTCGCCTGAAACTCAATAAAATACGTAATGTTTGCACCCGGATAAAGCGGCGTATCAGAAGGCGGATCAGATGACTTAAGTGGAGCACTACTACCTTCAACCAGCTGAGAAATACGGGTTACGTTCGTATTATCTTGCGCTTCAGGAAAGTCAGTACAAGTAGCAATAACATCAATAGCAGCCTCAACAGAATTCGTAACCTCAACAAACAAGAGCAGATTTACTGACTCACCAGCATTAAGCTCAATAGACTCAAGTAAAGGTTCAGACTCATCAATAACCTCATTGGCATTAAGATCATGCCATAAGCTAAAGCTAAGCTCAGATGACTCAGAAAGCAACGAAGTCACAAGATCAAAACGCTGCAAACTATTACCCGTATTGGTTAAAACATAAGGAAAAACAGCACTACTATTTGCACGTAAAGCAGCCTCATGAGCAGGCGCAAGCAAACCACCATCAGGCGTAAGCAAAACCCCACACTCACTCAAAACCGAATGCGTAAGTTCATTACTAAGGTCATCACCATCAGCATGACGAATCTCAGCCACATTCCTAATGACAACCGAACCCATAGCATCAGCACGAACCGCTGTGTCAATAAACAGTTCAACACGATCCCCAGCCGTTAAGCTGGCAAAACTAACCAAAACCGTTCGAGAAGCCGCAGCATAAGAAGCTGCATCAACCGCAACACCATTGAGCAAAACCCTCAAAGCACTAGGCTCGCTCAACGACAAATCCAAAACATCAGACAAAACAACATTTCTTAAATCACGCTTAGCAAGATCAAAACGAAGCACATAACTAAGCGCCTCACCC
>CAZWJZ010000135.1:0-7117 GCA_964634665.1 uncultured bacterium
TGACGCAGAGATTTCTTTGCTTAGTTGGCTTTCACTTAGGTCAAAAAACCCTATTTGAGTTAATCCTGAAGAGGGTTGTGCAGGGTCACTTGGGGCAGCAGGGTCACTTGGGGCACTTGGGTCAGCTGGATTTTCCTCTGGAGATGTCGGCGTCTGAACCGAACTACAAGCAACAAGGCTGAACCCAAAAGCTAGAACCACAAGCAAAAATAAAAAACGTAGACTCTTTGTCATATCTTTTTCCTTTCAATGATGAAGCATTTGCTTCTTGATATAAAGATAGACTGGAAGCGTTAAAATAGCGTCAAAAAGCTCGAGTATTTCTTTATTTTGTAAAGATTCTCGAAGCGGTTCTAGGCATGCTTTTATCATCAAACTGTTGCTGTGACTAGTGAAACTATTGTATCTGAATCTTAAAGAACTAAAAACCAGCCTCTTAAGCTGTTTCACTGTTTATTATTATGTTTAGGACTGCTAAAAATGTGTCTTTAAGACTTTAGCTTTATATCTTTAAGGCGACTTTTTAAGTATCTCTACGGCTAGTATCTTGTAAGCCTTCTAGGAAATACCTTAGCTTTATTTCTTTAGTAAGGTACCCAAAATGATTCACCGACATTAGATGTTAACAAATTAGATGTTGATACATGTAATGTTATTACAAATAACTGGAAGTTCCAGAGAAGTGAGCTAGCACTACGGAAACCCTCTTAGTTTTTATAGAAAACAACCGCTAAGACTCAATTCAAAGAACTCAAACAGTAGTTTCAACAAAAAATGCAGCATTGAAAAAATGAGGCAAAAGGCTTCAGAAGAAGCCCTCATAAAAAACCATGACGCCATCATCATAGCTTCACGTGAGTACAACGGCGCGTTCACCCCCCTACTCAAAAACACTATCGACTGGATGAGTAGAATCAACATGAAGTTTTTACAGTCAAAAGTCACAGGCTTAATGAGCGCATCACCCAGCCCCAGCGGTGGCAGCAGAAGCTTAGCACTCGTTCGTAACTGGTTCGAAAACATGCGGCTAAACCTTACAACCCAAAGCTACTCACTAGCAGAAGCCATGAACGCATTCGAAGATGATAAATTAGAAGCAATACAACAAGCCAAACTCGAGCAGTTCATTTTACATGTTACAGAAACCGTAAAACAACAACAGCTCGTAGCTGCTTAAACCAATCTTGCAAGGAATGAATCATGCGTATAGAGCACGAAATAAAACAAGCTCGTTTCGATAATCAATACCAGAAGCTTGCCATAAACTTAGCATATACGCAAGCTCACTTTAATCATCTATGGGCAAAAGCCTTCAAAAATTTCAAGATCACCCCAGAGCAATACAACGTCTTGCGTATTCTTAAAGGCTCACACCCTAAACCCATGGGCGTAAAAGACATTAAAGAAAAAGGGGGCGAACGTATGGCGTGGGTTGATTCACTTTCAAATAACAATGTAAAAATCATTAGCATTTTAGAAGTAATAGCAGCCATTGGTTTAATCTTGCCTCAAGTTACCGGCGTACTCCCATGGCTTACACCCTTAGCTGCTGTTGGTTTAGTTTTAACCATGATTGGCGCAATGGCACTTCACGCAAAACGTGGTGACGGCGCACCCGCAATCATTACCAATGCTGTTTTACTGTTAATAGCCGCATTTGTAGCTTTCGGACGTTTTGTACTTGTACCTGCATAAAGCGCTTTAAACCATTTATGACACGCTAAAGCTTACTAAAAAGCAAGCAGCAGTCACCCTAAATTTTCTTAAGGGTGACTGCTTTTTTATGGTTTCAGAAAAGCTTACAATAGTCACTTAGAACTTTTGTTTCAAATCGTTTAGCAAGCCATCTTAGTTCAACCATCTCAATAACCCGAACTACTACAAAGAGTACTCGATTTATGAATACGATTAATCTTTATAAGGGTCAAACTCATTTGCACCTGCCATCACCACAATTAAGGGCTTAAGTGTATGCAAAATCTCTACCGTATCTCCCTGAGAAGCAAGCACATCAGGCAACCTACGGTAAACATGAGGCGCCTCATCTAAGCCACCCCCACGCAAAATGACATCTTTTTCTTTCAACCAGTCAAACATCATAGCTTGCGAGACTTTACCCTCAGTTTTACGAACCTTACGTTTGTAATCCCACTTACCTGCAGCTTCAGTACGACTCATAACACGACCCGCACCATGAACTGTTGAGTAAAGCGCAGCCTCTTGCGCTTCTTGAGTTTCAACGCTAGCATTTTCACGCCCTTTAAGAATGACCGCATCATCCCCCATGCTGCCACCCACAAAGCCTTTTTGACCAGCAAACGCAGGCGTAGCACCCTTACGCACCACCACAAACTCTTTAGCACCATGCATTTCTTTCCAAGCAAAATTATGATGATTATGCACAAGCTCGAGTTCTTCCCCACTGAGTAGTGATACTACTTTTCTTGCTACCCATTCACGCCCAACGTAAGCGTAACGACCTGCTAGATTCATCATGGCCCAGTAGTCTTTACCAAG
Source organism: uncultured bacterium (assembly GCA_964634665.1). Taxonomy (GTDB): domain Bacteria; phylum Deinococcota; class Deinococci; order Deinococcales; family Trueperaceae; genus JAHEBB01. The sequence continues at coordinate 2,518 of CAZWJZ010000135.1, forward strand.
TTCATCGTTTAAATCAAGAATGGTTTCGGCCTCTTTAGCTTTTTCACCCCAAGCTTTACCTTGGTTTAATGCCATAAAGGTCGTAGCAATGGTATGTCCAAAGCCACGTGAGCCAAAGTGAACGCCCACCCAAATGCTTTGCGCTTCATCAGCAAAAACATCAACATAGTGATTACCAGAACCCACTGTGCCAAGCTGCGTGCGTGCTTTATTGACAAGGCGTTCACGAACCCCTTTTTTCTTAGGCACAACCTCCCAAGCTTCATCTTCAAAAAGCTCATCATTAGTAGGGGCATCATCAGACTTATTTTTACGACCTACACCAAACGAAATTTGCTCCGCAATCTCATCGGCAAGCCCTGCTAAGTCAGCTTGAATAGCAGAGAGCTTTAGGTTAGTTTTTATAGCTGCGTTACCGCAAGCAATATCAAAACCAACACCAGCCACTGATACTTTATTATCGTAAGCTGCAACCCCACCAATAGGCATAATGTAACCAAGATGCCCGTCTGACATAAGGGCAACACGTTCAGCACGGCCTGCAACATCTGCAAGTTGCGTTAAAGTTTTTTGATCATGTGCACCAAAAATATGCTTTCCTGATGCGTTTATTAATTTATCCATTGTTCTCCGATTTTAGATTTTGGTGGGGCGCTTGTGCGCCCCAGAATTCAACTTATGTTTGTAACGTTGTATTGCTTATACCATAGCAACTTAGTCTATTAAGGGGTAACTGCTTGAACGCTCAAAGTACTTGTTGTACAAGCCTTTTGTAAACATTCATTCACGAATGAAGTCCGCGATAACAGCGGGAGTGTTTGTGCTAAACCCAACAACGTCAAGCATGCCTGCGTCGTTAGGGTCAGCAATGCTGAAGCGGTTACCGAGCATACCTACCACAATGAGCTTCGCAGGAATACTCATTTTTAGGCGGTACTCGTTGAGAGCTTGTACAGGGTGCTGCTTACCAAACCACGTTTCACTATCGGTAAGAACCACAAAGGCATCTACTTCTAGTTTGTTTTGCAACGCGTAACGCATAGGTAAAGCGCAATCTGTACCTGCAAAAGGCATGCCATTCATGAGCTTGATAACATCATCAAGACGCTGACGAGGGCTTATATTTAAGGGCATAAACTGGCTTGAGAATGCCATAAAGGCATGGTTTTGCTCAGTTGCAGCAGTTACAAGAGCCAGTGCAGCAGTTGCCACACGAGGTGTCAAACTAGGCACGCCAGCCACTTCACCCCACGTCATTGAGGCTGAAACATCTATACCCATCAAAATACGCTTACCTGTAGGCTTGATGTTATCAAAGGTCAAGTAAAAAGCTTTATCAAGCGCATCTACAACACTTTGTACAGGAACCCAAGTGCCTTTACCACGGGCACCACGACCAGCACTGTAAGTCATAAGGGCAGCCAAGATCTGAATAGGATGGATGCGTGCTTTACGCAATCTATCTTTATCATTTAAACGCTGCACAATGGTTTCAGCAGCAGTGCTTATGGGCGTTAGTAAACCCACTCGAGTCATGGTTGCAAGGTTACGAATCATGGCAGTCATAGGCATGCGCTCTAAAAGGGCTTCCCAAATAGCAGCTTCGTTAAGCATTTCGGTAGGTAAAACTTCACGAGGCAAGTTAAACTGCTTAACCAATTCAACAACTGCTTTAACGTTTGTTTCTGCTTTGACAGCTTCAACCGCGCCAATGTAGTCAGTAAAATCAGCCTTAACTTCAGTTAGTTTGTCGGCATTTCCTGTAATGTAGCGGTACAATGCGTCACGCTCAACACTAGTAGCTTTAGGGTGAGCAAGACGAAGTGCATCACGATGCGTCCAGCCATAACGCTGCGCGTATTTTGTGACTTGGTAAGCAAGCGCATCAAGCTCTTTGCTGTCGTACCAAGTAGCCACAGCTTTACGCAAAGCACGACCCCAACCACGCATGCTATTCACATACGTCATGAAGCTAAAGAGGTGTGTACCTGTACGCGCAACTTTAGGCAGAGCAGCTTTAGCAGCAGCCTTGGTTTCAGCGTCACCCAAACTAAAGGCAAGGGCAAGCACAAACAAAGCAGCATCATTCTTGTAAGCACGACCTTGCGTGCTTATTTCAACAACACGCTTAACAACACGCACACCGTCAGTATTCAAAAGCTGCACAACATTCTCAGCATTTTCAATCGTTAAAGCTTGCTCAGTAGCGTAATAACTACCACCCTCGCTACCCAAAATTAGAAAGCGATCAAGACGCTGCCAGTTTGAAATCTCCCAGACAAAACCACCGGCACTATTACGTATCTGAGTTTTATCCATAGGGCGAGATTGCGCCGTGACATTAGGACGAAAAAGTTTATGTAAATTTTGCATCTTGAACACCTCCTAAGTAAGAGAGCAAACACCAAAAAGATGAAACTCGAGTGTTCAGCGAATAAGCAAGTGAATTTAGCAAAATAAACTGCTAGCGGCTTATCCGCGTTAAATAAATCAAGTGAGCAAGGCTTGAGATTCCGAGTTTCCCCACTCTGGTGGAGACTGCCGTTAGAGTTACGATAACGAAATATCTTCGGCTCACTTAACAAAATATGTAAGTAGGCAAGGCGTGCGCATTCGCGTTTTTTTACTGAGCTACTAAGGTTTCCCTTAGGTCCGAGTTGAACGGACGACCTTCCCTTGCGGGTTGCTCTAACCGGTAACGAAAACGCTTCGGCCTACTTGTGGTAACACCAGAAAACAGCCTTGAGCAGGGGGTATCATCCCGTTATAATTAAGCTGCTTCATAACCAGTTATCATCTGCTGCTAAAGGCTTCTTTCGAACCTTCATTTTGAGAGTCAAAGTCTCGTGTCCTGCCGTTGGACGATGGTGCTAAACGAATAAAAGAAATGTGGACAAGGGGTGAGTTTCGAAAGAGCCTCTTTGGTTTCACCAAACCTTGTAAGAAGCTCGAGCTGCTCTACCATCTGAGCTACCAGCACCATGAGTAAAGTGGGGTGCTGGGCAGGGTTCGAACCTGCGACATGCCGAGTAAAAGTCGATAACGAAAACTCTTCGGCCCACAAATGAAGCCTTTAACGAAAAAAGTGAAGCGGTTATGATTAACGCTGCTCAGCAATCAAAGCATAGGGTAACTTCACTAGAAGCGAGTCCTATCATGCCTCTAGCTTAAGGTTGTTTGGCGGTGCCAGAGGGATTTGAACCCTCGTCTTTGACATGACAAGCCAGTATCCTAGACCTAACTAGACGATGGCACCAAGGTTAATGAGCAAGGCGTGCAATTCGAACTTCTAACTTTCGTTAGTGACAAGAGTTGAACTTGTAATACCCGATAATCAAATTGCTTCGGCTCATTAGGACAAAATACTTATTAAGCCAACTAAGCGTAATACCTTTATTGGTGAAGGAGACGGGACTCGAACCCGTACAGAGCACATAAACACATCTTGGAAAACCTGCTTCCCTTGCTGCTTTAACCCACCTGCTTGCGCAGGCCGCTATAGGTGCAATCTGTAAACCGTGCGATGTGGACCTCACATCCTAAACATTACGATGCGACGCATCTGCTCAGGTAGCAAGTCATGCCCTCACTGCTTGTGACAGCCTTAGTCATGTTTTTGCTGCGCCCTCCCATTTAGGCGACTCCTTCAATGGGATATGCTGATTTTTGTGTGAGCGTTTGTTCTAGTCTTAGTTACCTAATGATTTGATTGTTTTGAGGTAAAAATAGTTTGGAAGATGCTCACCAAAAGTGCTTTAAGCCCGCAGGAATCCACAAGGATTTATATGCGCATGCTCTAAGCTGCAGCTAGGGTAATTTGAATCTCGAAAATACTGTTTCATTTTTAGAGTGACCCCGCTTTTAGCGAGATGCTTCCTTTCTTAAAAGTTTGCAGGCAAGGCTTGAAAATCCGAATTTATACTAATTCCCGATTTTAGGTAACGAATTTTCTTCGGCCTGCGACTAAGAAGTTTAGAGGCTGAATTTTAATTTGTCAACCCCCCTTGCACAACAACTCAAAAGTTAAGCTCGAGCTTTGCTTTTTGCATCCGTCACTGTTTTTAAAGCATACTCGAGCGTATTTAACAATCAAATATCAGATTTACTTACTTTGGCTTAATTCGTCCGTGTGGTGGCTTTATTTTATCTGTTTTGTTTCTAAGTTTAGGCTTTAAACTAGCTTTATGACTAACACAGCTTTGCTTGTTATTGATGTTCAGGATTCTTTTTTGGCTTCTCGTGAAGAGCTTTGGCAGTTACGTAGCAATGCCAAGTTTGAAGAGAATTTGTCTCGCTTGCTTGATGGTTTTCGTCAATTAAATCAGCCTGTTTTTTTTATACTTCATTCTGACCCTGATGAGCATTTTAGGGTAACAAGCCCTCACTATAAATTTATGGATTTCTTGAGCGTTCGTGATGATGATGTGGTGCTTCATAAGACAACTAAAAGTAGCTTTGCGAGTACAGATTTGCAAGCTGAGTTAGTTAAGCTTGGTGTTTCACGTTTGGTTATATCGGGTATTCAAACGGAGCAGTGTTGTGAAACAACCACGCGTGCTGCTAGTGATTTGGGTTATGAGGTTGATTTTGTAACAGAGGC
>CAZWJZ010000135.1:7127-11107 GCA_964634665.1 uncultured bacterium
GGCCACCTTGACCTTTCCTATTCAGCATTGGTCGCAAGACAGGTTACTAAGTGCAAATGATATTGTAGAGAGAACTGAGTTTGTATTGGCTAATCGTTTTGCGCGTATTGCGACGGTTGATTTAGCATTGCAGAGCTTAGCCTAGGAGGATTTTGATGATACTTGAAGGTATTCGTGAGGTATATGTTGGTCTGGCTAAAGATTTAACGGAGGAGCAGCTTCTTTTTATTCCTGAGGGTTTTGCTAATAATATTTTGTGGAATTTAGGTCATGTTGTGGTTGTGCAGCAAATGCTCACCTATGGCTTAGCGAAGCAAGAACTTAATGTAGGTAAAGATTTAATAGGTTTATTCCGTAAGGGTTCTTCGCCTAAAATGTGGCAAGATACGCCCGATATTAGTCCTATTATGTCTCTTTTGACAGACTTACCAAAGAAGTTTAAAGAGGATTATAATGCTGGTCTTTTTACTGAATTTAGTGAGTATAAGACAGCAACCGGTAGTCTTTTAAGAACTATTGATGATGGTATTGCGTTTAATGACTTTCATGAAGGCTTGCATATGGGTAGCATTTTGGCTTTAAGAAAGCTAGTTTTGTAATGCTTTGTCTAACTTGCTATTTTCTCTAAGGCAGCTTCTTTGTGTGTAACAAAGGCGACTTGTTTAGCACGGTTAGTTTCAGCTATGAATGCCGTTAAGCTTTTGCTTTTGAACTTAGTAAAATCAGCAATGATGAGTAATTTCATTTGGTAGTTTGAAAACTTCTGTAAAATGTCTCCTGCTAAGCCTGTTTTCAAATCAAAGAAGTCAGGGTTGAGCTGCTTTTGGTAAACCATGATATGGCTAGCGCCTTGGTATTGAGCGTTTGCCATAATATCTAGAGCATCTTGACTTGTCATAATGACGATGTCTTCTGAAATTATTTCTGCAATCTCAAAACCTGAAGACTTAAAATAGCTTAGTTCCATAGTTATTTTCTCATTTCTCAGCTCATACTATCAGGCTATAAAAGAACTTTAGCTATTTTTCAACTCTACTTGCCATCTTTCTTAGTTTTACACTTATGACCATGACTCGAGTGTTTTTCCTACTCTTACCTGAGCTTCATCTGCTTGATCTTGCTGGACCTGCACAGGTTTTTCATGCAGCAAATGAGCATGGTGCTAATTACGCGTTGCACTACGTCTCAAATGAATCAAGCTTAACAACAGCTCAAAGCTTAGCACTTGCAAACCTAGAACCTTTGCCGCGTGTTACAAGGGGTGATTTTGTTTTTGTTGTGGGGGTGCAGGTTTTTAAAAAGGCTAAGCGTCATTTTCCTGACGTTTATCAAGATGAAGCGTTACAGCTTTGGTTACGAGCGTGCTACGCAGCGGGTGCTGTGGTTGCGTCGGTTTGTGCGGGTGCGCTTTTGTTGGCTGAGTCAGGCTTATTAAAGGATCGGCGTTGCACAACGCATTGGCGTTTAACAGATATGCTGCAAGAAAAACATCCGACAGCTAAAGTGCAAGATGCCGTTTTGTTTACCCATGATGAGCGCATTATTACGAGTGCTGGGGTTGCTTCGGGTATTGATATGGCACTTTATATTGTTGAGCAGCAGTATGGTGCTTTGCTAGCAGCTAAGGTGTCTCGTGAGCTGCTTATTTATTTACGGCGTAATGGTTCTCAGGCTCAGAAGAGTGTTTATCTTGAGCATCGTAGTCACTTGCATAGCGGTGTGCACCGTGTTCAAGATTACTTGTTAAAGCGTCATCATGAGAAGCTTTTGTTAGATGACTTGGCGGCTATTGCTAAGATGAGTTCGCGTAGTTTGAGTCGTGCCTTTAAAGAGCATACAGGCTTAACACCGTTGCAGTATCAGCATGAGCTTAAGTTAGAGCATGCTTCACAATTACTGCAAGATAAAACTTTGAGTGTGGAACGTGTTGCTGAGCTTTGTGGTTTTGAGGATGCTCGGCATTTTAGGCGTTTATGGAAGCGTAAGTTTGTGTTAAGCCCGTCAGCTTGGCGTTTAAACGTTTAGGAATCTAATGATTCTGCTGGTTGTGTAAAGGTCTTCAGCGGCACTTTCTAAATTGGTGATAATGCGATTTATATTGGCTTTGTCTTCTGATTGAGCATTAAATAAATCTTGAATTAAGTAAATGGCAATAAGGCTTGAGGGGGGGCAGTTTTGCTTATCTGCATGTTTGAGTTCTTCTAGCAATTCACTTAAGCAGTCTCTATCTGGGCAATGATAAACCGCATTTAGAAAATCGTTTAACTCGAGCTTTTTTGTGTTTTGATTTAGTTGTGTTGGCATGTGCATCCCATCTGACAAGTTTTACTGTTTTGTCATTGTTGTGTTTTGATTTGTTTCAGAGCTCGAGTATTTCCGTGAGGGTTAAGCAGGGTTATTTAGGACTGTCCTGCTGTCACTCATATATGAATCTTGGAAATACGTGTTTTTCTGGTACTTAATGTCTTGGTGAGATTGGCTTAAGAGAAGATGTTTTGACATTTGCGCATGGCGTTTCAGGCTCTTTACAATCTAAGATAAACTTTAGCTGAGTTGCCTAACGGCTTTCTTACACAGCGTATACAATTGCATATACAGTATTACGGTGCGCCTACCCAGTCCTCAAAGACGCTTGTTAAACTGCAAGCACAGCGTTGCTCTAAGCTACGCTTTAAATCATCTGCAACAGCAAAACGCCATGCATAAGCTTGATAGTAATCAGTTAAGGCTTGCTTGAGGGTATCTTCACCCATAATGTCAGCTAACTCTAAAAAGAAAAACAAGCCACGCCCATAAACAATAGCGCCGTAAGCATTTTGGTCATAGTCTGCAACAGCTCCACCAATAGCTTCTTGTACATCAGGTGCATTTTGCCAAATACTTTCCCAGAATTCTAAATAGACTTCAACAATATCATCCGTTTTAAAACGCCCAAGATACAAGTAGGTTAAGTACTGCGCTAAGGCTTCATCTAGCCAAGGCTCTAGAACCTGATCACTACCCACCAAGTTATAAGACCATTGATGCGCTGTTTCATGCACCAGAACAGACTCTAACGAGGAACCTAGCGGGTTAGCAAACAAACGATTTGCCAAAATGAAAACCCCCGGAAATTCAATACCACTTGCCTGCACAGGTACCGCCACAATATCTAGTTCACGGTAAGGGTAAGGGCTAAATTCACTAAAAAACCCTAAGGCTTGACTTGCCATAGCTAAGCTTTCCTCTGCACCGTTCAAGAAGCGCTCAGGCACAAAGACATGCACAACCGTTTCACCAACCACTTGACTTAACTGCACCATATCTTTAGCTACAGCCACATAAAACTCACGTGCAGGCCCAGACACAAAACGCATAAGCTGCTGCGCATCTTGCACTTCAGAAAAAAGCATCGTTCCTGTTGCAACAAGCGTAGTACTACTAGGCGCAGTTAGCTCTACAAGATAATAAGCAGCATCTGAAACCACCGGATCACCCAGCGGAGAAGGCGTATCAATAAGCCAATCACCCTCTCGAAAAACCGCCAGCATAGGGTAAGCATGCGCTAAACTAAGCACTTCATTATAAAGACCCAAACGACCATAACTTTCGCTACCCTGACCAATCTGAGCACTAAAATTAAAATGCAGCACTAGCTTTTCATTCAGTTCAAAAGGCTGCGGCAAAAAAATTCTAAGCACCGTTGCATCAGGCTCGAGTCTAGTTAAGGCAAGCACGCCATTTAGCTCTACTCTGCTTACCTGCAAGCTGCTACCAAGTGCGTTGGGGTAAAGCCTAAAGACAAGTTCGTTTAAAACTTGCCCAGTTGTATTGCTAATGAGGACTTCTTGCTCACCCATAATAGTGCTTAAATCTTGGCTCATACTGAGCCGCATATGATAAATCGGTGCATCTATAAGCGTATCCGTTACGCCTTGCCAGTCAGGTACTAAGTCACGCTTAAAGATACTTTGATCTTCCCAAGAGGTATCAAATAAGCT
>CAZWJZ010000136.1:0-11104 GCA_964634665.1 uncultured bacterium
AAATAGCTGCTCACAACCTCTTTTTATTCCTTAACAACTAGCAGTCGAGGTTATAAGTTTTTTTCAATGTTTATTTTGCTGTTTAAGAAGCACTTTTTAAAGTGCTCACTTAACTGCCCAACCCGTTTTTAAGGAGCGTGATTTCACAAGCAATCAACTTGGCCTAATCCCCTGATTGGAAGAAAAACAAGCGCTAAGAACTCATGAGACTCACATCAAGTCAGGTCGCATCCTTTCTGTCGCAAAATGATACTTACCCCCTATTATGTGGAACTCCGAACAATCAATGATGTATAGAGAACACTTTTAATAGGTTCTTTACTCTTTTCTCCATTTATGGTGTCGTGAAGTTGTTGAATAGCTCGCTCGCCTAGTGCACTTTTTGGCATCTTCACTGTGGTAAGTGGAGGCAAAGTGTGTTTTGCTTGTGGTACATCTTCAAAACCAACTAACGCAACATCTTCAGGAATCTTTAGATTACCTTCATGTAAAGCTTGTAGAGCCCCTAAGGCTGTTCGATCGCTCACACAAAAAACAGCGTCAAAGCTTTTAGTTCGCTCGAGTAATGCTTTCATTTCACGGTAACCTTTGTTTGGGTAGCCAGAGGATATGGGTGCTTGAATAAGGCTGTGATCAAGTGGAATGTTGGCGTTAACAAGGGCAAGGCAATAACCCTGAAATCGCTCTACTAAACTGGGATATTTAGCAGATCCTTGTATACAAGCAATCTTTTTGTAACCTTTATCTAGCAGATGTTTTGTTGCCTGCTGAGCACCTTCTATATTGTCGACTAGAACACAGTTAAATTGCATATCAGGGTAATGGGTGTCAACCAATAATACTGGTTTTTGTTGCGCTATAACGTGTTTTGCAACAGCTTGCGTAACATCCCCTGCTCCTAGGATGATAATTCCTGAGACTCCTTGAATGCGTTCACTCAATTGATCAAAAGGTTGATTGCGTTCAATAACGATAAGCGACAAGTGATGGCCTAGCTCGCGGGCTTTAGATTCCATGCTGTGTAGCACTTCGCCATAGTGTAAATCTGAAAACATTGAAAAAGGTAGACGCTCAACAATGAGCCCTATGATCGAAGACTCAAAACCTTGTCCATTTTGGCGACGAGGCACATATCCTAGAGTTTTGATTGAAGCAGCAATCCGCTCTCTTGTTGCCTCGGCTAGCCCTGGCTTGTTGTTTAGATAAAGTGATACTGAAGCCACTGATACTTTGGCGCTTTTAGCTACATCTTGAATCCTAGTGCGTTTAGACATGAATGCTTGACATTATCATAAGCTGAAGTCTCAAAATGCATCTCTTGACAAAATTCATAAATAATCATAGGCTATTTTAGTAAATTTAAGTAAAATTGATAAATGTTTAGTAAAACCTTAAGGAGGTATTCACTCAATAGGTTATCTTGACTCTCTGAGCTTTTAAGGAATCACTAAAGCCTCATCCTGAAACCTGACTAAAGCAATTAGGTTTTTAAAAAATAAACATTGTAGAAAGTAACTAAAAAGTAAGGAGGAATGCTTGGAAATTCGTATCGTAAAAACAAAACTACACTATTAAATTAAAGAATTTTAAGGAGAAGAAAATGTCGAAAAATGATCTCTCACGACGCAAGTTTCTGAAATTAGTGGGCGCAAGCGGCGCTGCTACGGCTGCTCTTTCTGCAGGTTTACCCTTTAGTACAGCACATGCCCAAGGTGATATTCCGCCAAGTGATATTAAGGCAAAACTGGCTATTTTCAATTTTGGCGGTGAAACCCAGCAAGCTTTGTACACTGAAGCAATTGCAAGGTTTAATGAGCGCTATCCAAATGTCGAGGTAGAAGATATTTACACACCTTTTCCTGATGGTTGGGGTCAATACATTACTCAACTAAGAACTCGAGTTGCAGGAGGCTTGCCTGTAGACATTGTGGCTATGGCCATTGAAGGTGTACAAGCCACTATAAGCCAAGATCTACTAATTCCAATTGATGACTATATTAACAATGATCCTGAGGCACAGACTTTACTAGAGGATGTCCATCCTTCATTGCATAACGCCATTCAAGGCTTAGATGGCACTAACTACTATCTGACCCGAGAGTGGAATAATATGATTATTCACTACAACACTCAAATGTTTGACGATGCAGGTCTAACGCCACCAGCACCTGACTGGAGCTGGGATGATTTCCTCGAAACAGCCAAAGCATTGACGACAGGTGAAGGTGATAGCAAAGTCTTTGGTTTTGGACTACCCTTCTTTAATTTTGGTATGGCACCTTGGTTTCATACTAATGGAACATCGATCCTTACTGAAGATTGGTCTGATTCAAATTTAGATGATCCTAAAGTTGTCGAAACGGTGGAGTTTATTCGATCATTGGTTCATGAGCATGGAGTCTCGCCTGCTGTTGAAGGTACAGATCCTTATGCTCTTATGACCGCGGGTCGTGTTGCCATGACAGGTGCAGGACGATGGCCGTTTTCAGGGTATATTGCTAATGACTTTCGCACAGTAGATATTCAAAATTGGCCAAGAAAAGAAGCTGGAACAACCGTCTTTGGGTCAGGTGGTTGGGCTATTACAAAGTTTAGTAAAAATGCTGATCTTGCTTGGCAACTGATGAAGGATTTAACTTCTTTTGAAACAGACAAGGCTGCAGTAGATGGTGGTACGTCCTTACCTGCAAGACAATCTGTAGCCAATTTGCCCGAATTTCAAGAGTTCCCAGCCAATGCTGGCGCTTTTTTTGAAAGTTTAAACGATATCAAACCTATTCCAGCACCCGCTAATTTTGCAGAGGTTGAAAGTATTTTCATGCGCCATATGCAACTTGTAATGGCTAATGCTGTTACCCCTGAAAAAGCAATGGCAGACGCTCACAAAGAGCTATCAGAAGCAATGGCAAAACTTCAGTAAGTAACTTTAGAAGAATGCAAGCCTGTATTGTAATCGTTAAGCACGCACCGCTTGCATTCTCTTTCTACTAGAAGCAATGTTTAAAAGGAGTCTTGCTTGTGGCTAGTAAAGCCTCACCTTCTAAAAATAAATTGACTTGGCAATTAACTGAAAAGCACCGTGAGGCTTTTGCAGGCTATCTATTTATTTTACCTATTTATTTCGGTTTTATTGTTTTCATCTTAGGCCCAATCTTTGGAGCCGCAGGCATAAGCCTAACCAAATTTGACATCCTTGATGGTAGTGAATTTATTGGCTTTAAAAACTATCTCACGATGCTCAGCGATTCACGTCTTCGCACGGTTTATGGAAATACTATCGTCTTTACTGTTTTTGCTGTTTCGCTTAACGCTGGCATTGGCCTGCTACTAGCTGTTCTTCTCAATCGACGTTTACCTGCTATAGTTCGTAACCTCTACCGTTCTATTTTCTTTTTCCCTTTGTTAGTTGCCCATACTTATATAGCTGTTATTTGGCAATATCTTTATCAAAAGGATACAGGTATTATCAACTACTATTTAGGCTTTATTGGTATTGATCCAATTCCATGGCTTAGTAGCATTCAGTGGGTTATGCCCTCCATAATAATCATGGATGTTTGGAAAAATGTAGGCTTTGCAATGCTTATTTTTCTTGCAGGACTACAAAACATCCCAAAGGTTTATTATGAAGCAGCCGAAATTGACGGAGCAAATGAGTGGAAAAGGTTTTCCAGAATCACTCTGCCCTTACTAAGCCCGACGATCTTTTTTATTTTAATTATTTTCATGATTGGTGCTTTACAAGTTTTTGACTCAATCATTGTCCTAACCAATGGTGGTCCAGGTGATTCTAGCCGCAGTATTGTGATGTACATATATGAGTTGGCTTTTCAACGATTTGATATGGGCTATGCTTCTGCGATTTCAATGACCCTCTTTGTGATTATTATGATTCTTACGCTTATTCAGTTTAGTCTCAGTCGCCGCTGGGTACACTATGAATAAATTTTAGACATGGCACATAAACTCAATTCTCAATCAAGAATGAAATTAAATTGGGGAAATGCTACGGTGCTGCTACTTCTGAGCCTTGGCGCAATCTTAATGCTCATGCCTCTCCTGTGGATGTTCTCAACATCACTTAGACCAAGTTCAGACTCATTTAAGCTGCCACCTGCTTGGCTACCTACTCAGTTCCAAATTGAAAATTATGGAGCAGTGTTTCAATCCAATGTTCCTTTTTGGGCCCTAGCGTTTAATACCCTAAAAATCACTTTAGCTGTTACTGTAGGCCAGCTGCTTATTTGTTCCATGGCGGGATTTGCTTTTGCACGTTTAAGGTTTCCAGCTCGCAATTTTCTCTTTGGCTTGTTATTAGCATCCTTGATGGTCCCTCAACAAGTCACTGTTATTCCAATCTTTCTAATAATGCGGAGACTAGGCTTGATTGATACACATCTTGCGGTGATACTACCTGCACTCGTGAGTGCTTTTGGTGTGTTTTTAATGCGACAATTCTTTTTGTCTTTGCCTCAAGAACTGCTAGACGCGGCCAAAATTGATGGTGCTGGTCCTTTAACTAGCTTTCTTCGCATTGCACTACCACTAGCTGCCCCTGCCTTAGCAGCCTTAGGCATCATTACTTTTAATGCAACCTGGAACGCTTACTTCTACCCACTTATCTTTTTAAGTTCTTGGGAAAAGATGACCTTACCTCAAGGAATTGCCCTACTACAAGGGTATATGCAGTCGGGTAACCCTTCAGTCATTATGGCAGGCGTAACAATGGCAATCTTACCTGTCTTCATCGCATTCCTTTTTGCTCAAAAGTGGATTGTGGAAGCCTTTGCTCAAACTGGCATTAAATAAGGAGCTATTATGAAAGTGAACAAAACGCGAACCTTCGACGCCTCTGCTACAGCACTTGCTTTTCCTTTGGGAGGCATAGGCACAGGAAATGTCTCCTTAGGTGCTAGAGGCGATTTACGTGACTGGGAAATATTCAATAACCCTGCTAAGGGGAATACCTCACCCAATACTTTTTTCGCCATTAGGCTAGAACCTGAAGGGGAAAAAGCTCAAACACGAGTGCTAGAAGGCCCTCTTGCTGCACCGCATATGCTTTCACATGGCTACCATCCTGTAACCAGTGCAGGTTTGCCTAGATTTGCTGAAACAAAATTTAAAGGTGAGTATCCTTTTGCAAACATAGAGTTTAAGGATCCTACGATGCCCGCTGATATCTGCCTTGAGGCTTTCACCCCACTTATACCCTTAAATCCTGAAGATTCGGGCATCCCCTGTGCTATTTTGACTTACACTGTTCGAAATAGCTCTAAAAAACCAATGAAGCTTTCGCTAGTTGGTTCATTAATAAATCCTGTCGGTGGGATACAGTTAAATCAATTCCAATTTGTTGATCCAAGTCAAAAAGGAAAGAGTATTAATGAATTTAGAGATTCAGAAGGTCTTCGTGGTTTATATTTACATGCTGAAGGTATTGCCGAAAATGACTTGGATTTTGGCAGCGTAAGTCTTGTTACTGATCACTCTAGCGTTACCGTAAAACCAGCCTGGCAAAGAGGTGCTTGGTTTGATTTTTTACGCGAATTTTGGAACGATTTTTCTTCAGATGGTCAGCTAGACGCTTTGGATTATCAAGATTTACCTGAGCATGGAAATCCTGATACAGGTTCATTAGGTTTGCTTGATACACTCGAGCCTAATGAAGAAAAAACCTACCGTTTTGTCTTAGCATGGCACTTCCCAAACCGGTTAAATAGTTGGCAACGCAGCTCAGAAAATATTACTCGTAATAACTACGCAAAACGTTTTGATAGTGCTTGGTCTGTTGCTGAGTATGTGGTTGCAAACTTTGAACGCCTTCAGGCTGAAACAAGAATGTTTCATCAAGCGCTCTTTAGCACCAGCCTTCCGTCCTATGTTATCGACGCACTCTCAGCTAACATTGTGCCACTGCGAAGTCATACTTGCTTCTGGCTAGAGGATGGTTCCTTTTATGGCTGGGAGGGTTGCTTTGATGATTTTGGTTGTTGCGCGGGAACCTGTACTCATGTCTGGAGTTATGCCCAAACGCTTGCTTATCTTTTTCCGTCACTCGAACGCAGAATGCGAGAAATAGAGTTTCTGACAGAAACAGAAGATGACGGCTATATGACTTTTCGAACCTTTAAGCCCTTTGGTGAAAGCTTCACGTGGCAGTGGGGTGAGCAAAAACCCGAGGCAGCAGTTGATGGGCAAATGGGCTGCATTCTTCGTGTATACCGCGAGTGGCTTCTGTGTGGTGATAACGATTGGCTTGTCAAACTATGGCCTGCCGTAAAACGTTCATTGGCATTTGCGCCTAAACAGTGGGACAGTGATGATGACGGAGTACTTGATGGACGGCAACACAATACTTACGATATCGAGTTTTATGGTCCTAACCCTCTAAGCATGATCTATTACCTTGCTGCACTTCGAGCTGCAGAAGAGATGGCAAAGGTACTCGGGGAAGAGGACACTGCTCGAGCGTTCCATAACGCTTTTGAAATTGGCAGTCGTAAAACAGATGAGATGCTTTTTAACGGTGAGTACTATATTCAAAAGCTCGAAGATGTCAATGCCCATCACTATCAGCATGGTGAAGGTTGCCTTTCGGATCAGCTACTCGGTCAACTTCATGGACATATACTTGGATTAGGGGAGCTTTTACCTAGAGAACACACTGAAAGCACCTTAAAAGCAATTTTTGATTACAATTTCTGCCATGATTTCCATAACCATGTAAATCCGCAACGTACTTACGTGCTTAATGATGAAAAAGGTTTATTGCTTTGCTCCTGGCCAAAAGGTGGAGAACCAGACTACCCTTTTGTGTATTCAGATGAAGTTTGGACAGGCATTGAGTACCAAGTTGCAGCTCATCTTATCTATGAGGGAGGACTAAAAGAAGGCTTGGAAATTATCGAGGCTGTGCGTGAAAGGCACGATGGTGTTCGCCGTAACCCTTGGAATGAAGTTGAGTGCGGTCATCACTATGCCAGAAGCATGGCAAGTTGGGCTATCTTGTTAGCTGCTAGCGGTTTTCAAACCAATATGAATGAAGGTGTTATGAGTTTTGAGCCCGTACTTGAAGCCTCAACCGAAGCGCAAAATTTTAAGTGTTTTTGGTCAACGGCAAAGGGTTGGGGTACATACAGTCAAATATTAGACTCGAATGGTAATTGGCAACCAAAAGTAGACGTTTTGGCGGGCGACATGACAGGAATACGTGTAAAAGCCTGTGGTCAAGAATGGGTACTTTGAAGGTGTTTAGCCCCCTCATACAGATTTCGGATTATTTATGACAACAAGACTCTTAATAGTGGGTGGTTTTTTAGGTGCAGGCAAAACAAGCCTTTTACTTAAGGCCGCAGAATTGCTAAATCAACAAGGCTATCGTGTCGGCATAATAAGTAATGACCAAGGTGAGGGTTTGGTTGATACGCAGATGGCGCAGGCAAATAGTATTCCTATAACAGAAGTTGCAGGTGGCTGTTTTTGCTGTAAGTTCCCAGACCTCCTAAAAGCATTTCAGACTTTAAAAGAGCAAGTTCAACCAGATGTTGTTTTGGCTGAGCCTGTGGGTAGCTGTACTGATTTAATTGCTACGGTACTTAACCCTTTAAGTCGCTATTACCCAGAAGAAGTCCAACTTGCACCCCTAAGTATCTTGATAGATGGCACTCGAGATATAAGAGCTTTTCCCAAACAGGTCCATTACCTATTTGAAAAACAACTTGCTGAAGCTCAGACAATTATTTTAAACAAAACCGACCTCATGGCACCGCAACAATATGAGCAAGAATTATCTGAGCTAGAGAACAGCTACCCCCAAACAAGAATTTTCAGCTTATCAGCTCAAACAGGCGCAGGGGTTGCTGAGTGGTTAAACTTTTTATTGGGTCAAGATGACTACAAAGAACAAGAAGGTTTAGAGATTGATTATGAACGCTATGCGGAAGCTGAAGCCGCATTAGGTTGGTTAAATGCTAAAGGTATGCTTATCGGAGATGAAACTTTTTCAGCTCAGGCATGGCTTAAAAAATTGTTAACCATGACAGCAAATTATTTAGTGGAGCATAATGCTGAAATTGCTCACTTAAAAGCCCATATAAAAACATCTGACGGTGACTTAAAAGCAAGTATTACAAGCCCAACCCAACTAAGTTGGGATATACAAAGTGGGGCGATAGTAAAGCAGGTTGAGTTCACTATTAATGCAAGAGTAAATGCCTTACCAAGTTTGCTTGAGCAAGCAGTAATTTATGGGCTTGAGCAAGCAAAGCCTCAAGCCAGCGCTAGATTTTATTTCACACACTTTGAATGCTTTCAGCCTACACCACCCAAACCTACACACCGGCTAGTACATGCAGCAAATTAGGAGAATCTATGAATGACTACTTTCTTTATAAAGGAAATCGCACAAACCAAATAAGTTTTCCATTGGGTGGCTTAGGTACAGGCTGTATAGGCTTGGCCGGTAATGGGCGACTTATTGACTGGGAAATCTTCAATCGACCGAACAAAGGCAGTGTGAATGGCTTTTCCCACTTTGCTATCAAAGCTGAGACCAATGAAAAAGTACTAGATGCACGTATTTTACAAGGTGACTTGCAAGGTCCCTATCATGGTGATTTTCACGCACCCCATTTTCAATCATTTGGCTTTGGTCCACGCCGAGAATACCTAACAGGAATGCCGCACTTTGATGAAGTAGATTTTCGTGGTGAATTTCCATTCGCTGATCTTGACTATATAAGTGAGCAGTTTCCTGGAAAGGTTCGCCTTAAAGCGTTTAATCCTTTTATTCCTTTAAATGATAAAGACTCTGGTATTCCTGCTGCCTTTTTTGAGTTTGAAATTTGTAATACCTCAACTGAAACCCTAACGTATAGTCTTGCTGGCGTTTTGGCTAATCCCTTTCCAGAAAATGTTTTGAATACTATTCAACAAGAAGGACGGGATCATCTTTTAACTATGACGACCGAAGGTCTTAGCTCTGATGATCCAGCTTATGGCTGCTTGACCCTTGCCACAGACGCGTCAGATGTGAGTTGGCAGCATTACTGGTTTAGAGGGGAGTGGTTTGATAGTTTAGAGGTTTACTGGCGTGACCTAAACTCCCTTGGTAAATTTAAAGACCGCAATTATGAGGGTAAAGGAACCCGTGAAGGTGTCGTTACTTATCGAGGCAGTAATGAAGGACTTCTCGCAGCACATCTAAAGCTTGCGCCTGGTGAAACAGGCACCGTTCGTTTTATTATGAGTTGGAATTTTCCTACGTGTGAAAACTACTGGAATGAAGCTGCTCAAAAAGCTGCCAGAGAGGCAGATTTAAAACCTACTTGGAAAAATTACTATGCAACACTTTGGGAAGACTCAAAAGCAAGTGCGAGCTACGCCTTAACAAACTGGGATAGACTTTACGGTGAAACCAAAACATTCAAAGATGCTCTTTTTTCGTCAACCGTACCCGTAACTGCACTTGACGCCATTTCGGCCAATATATCCATTCTAAAAACACCCACGGCAATGCGCTTAGAAGATGGCACGTTTTATGGTTGGGAGGGTCTACATGTCGATGCAGGCTGTTGTGAAGGCACCTGCACCCATGTCTGGAATTACGCCCAAGCACTCCCTTTTCTCTTTCCAAAACTCGAGCGCTCAATTCGTGACTCTGATTACAAATACAATTTGCGCGCTGATGGCGGTATGACATTTCGCATGATGCTGCCTTTAGGAACACCCTCGGAGCGTACAGGTGTTGTGCAACGTCCTTGTGCAGATGGTCAATTTGGTGGCGTTATGAAAACTTATCGTGACTGGAAAATATCGGGCGATTATACTTGGCTAAAGTCACTTTGGCCAGCGCTAAAAGCCTCCATTGAGTTTGCTTGGCATCCTGATAATGAAGACAAATGGGATCCTGATAAAACAGGAGTGCTATGGGGACGTCAGCATCACACATTAGATATGGAACTTTTTGAACCTAATGCCTGGCTTACTGGGTTTTATCTGGGAGCGCTAAAGGCGGGTGCAGAGATTGCTGAATATCTCGGTGAATCTGAAACGACAACCGAATACTTAGCTATTTTTAATAAAGGTAAAACTTGGACAGATGAACATCTTTTTAACGGTGAATACTACCAACAACAAATTGATCTAAAAGATAAGAGCTTACTAGAGACATTTGATAGTGGTTCGATTGCACATTCTGGTGGTTCAGCCGTAACAGCCTATTGGAATGGCGAACATAGCGAAATGAAGTATCAGATTGCCGAAGGCTGTGTGATTGATCAGCTACTAGCCCAGTGGCATGCCAATCTTTATGGTCTAGGGGAGCTTTTTGATCCTAATCAAGGTAAAAGTGCCGTGAATAGTATTTATAAGTACAACTTTAAAACGTCTAGCCGAGAAACCTACAACCCTTGCCGAATTTATAGTCTTAATGATGAGGCAGGTCTTATTATTTGCACTTGGCCTGAAGGCCGTTATCAACCCATGATTCCCTTAACCTATGCTCAAGAAACCATGCATGGCTATGAGTATGCAGCAGCGTCACTAATGCTACAAAACGGCCTAATTGAAGAAGGCGAAACGGTCGTTGCCTCTGTTCGTAAGCGCTATGATGGTGAACGCCGCAATCCGTGGAATGAAATTGAGTGTGGAAGTAATTATGCAAGGTCAATGGCATCCTACAGCTTACTCTTAGATTATTCAGGTTTTAGTTTTGATATGCCTAAACGGCAAGTTGGTTTTTCACCTATTCAAGGAAATAACAATTTCAGTTGTTTTTGGTCATTAGAAACAGCTTGGGGTAGCTTTGAAACTAAAGGCAATACAAGCAAAATTAAAGTACTTTATGGACAGCTTGAACTAGATTCACTTGCTTTGCCCTATGCGAATTCCATAACTTCAGCCGAGCTAGGAACGCATGAAGCTACCTTTTCGTTTGATGAGGGTGTAGTTCGGTTTAAAAAAACCGCGCTAATACATCCGGATGAATCCCTAACTTTGAATCATTAATTGTCGGGTAAGGAAGCAGCATCTCTAGAAGTGGAACCCAAAAACTGGACAGCTCTAATTGGAAAGCTTGATAAGCTTTCAAGAAGGAGTGAAG
>CAZWJZ010000137.1:0-497 GCA_964634665.1 uncultured bacterium
AGATACTTAGAGTGTAAAGGTTAGACAATCATCCCTGACCTTCAAATTAACAAATCCTAAATGAGCCATGGTTTCAACTTTCTGAGCATAAAGGTATTTTCAAAAAAAGCTACTCTCACACATTCCTTCTTTAGAAAGACTCTTTGTCTTGCCAAAAGAGTTAGGCTGGCTTTACTTAGTAGTATTTCTTGAGGAGTTATAACGTGAGTAGCAAAAAAAAGAAGATTAATCGCAGTGCCGTTTGGGCTGAAGCGAAGCTGTTATTAAGGCAGTATCGGCGTAATCTCATTATTGGCTTTAGCTTAATGATTATAGGTCGTTTACTGGGCTTTGTGCTGCCTGCTTCTACAAAATTTTTAATTGATGATGTTTTAACGGGGGGGCGTTGGGAGATGTTGGGATGGTTGGCACTTGCGGTTGGCGGAGCAACGGTTTTGCAAGCTGCCACGACCTATGCGGTGGCTCAGGTGGTAAGTATTGCTGCGCAAGAGGCAATT
>CAZWJZ010000137.1:507-11071 GCA_964634665.1 uncultured bacterium
AGATTACACGTTTGCCCATTTCGTTTTTTGATAATACGCAGTCAGGTGTGCTTATTTCTCGCATTATGACAGATGCTGAGGGCATTCGCAATTTGATTGGTACGGGTATCATTCAGCTTATTGGGGGGGCTTTGACGGCTTTATTGGCGTTGGGGGTTTTGTTTTATCTTAATTGGTCTCTTACGCTTATTATCTTGGTTTTTTTGATTGCGTTTGCTGGCATTATGGCATTTGCGTTTACTGCGCTTAGACCTGTATTTCGTGAGCGTGGCAAGATTAATGCTGAGGTTACTGGGCGTTTGGCTGAGACGCTTGGCGGTATTCGTGTGGTGAAGGCTTACCGTATGGAGGAGCGTGAGCAGCATGAGTTTGCTGCTGGGGTAGGGCGTTTGTTTGCGAATGTTAAGCAGAGCATTACGGGTACAAGTGCCGTTACAGCGTTTGCTACGGTAATAGTGGGGGCAATTGGTACTTTGCTGGTTTTCTTTGGTGGTCGGGCGATTCAGGGTGGCAGCATGACTTTGGGTGATTTGGTTATGTATGTTGCGTTTATTGGTGTCTTGGTTGCACCTATCATTCAGATGTCTAGTATTGGTACGCAGATTAGTGAGGCGTTTGCGGGGCTTGATCGTATTCGTGACATTATGAATCTTGAGGCTGAGGATGCGAAGGATGCTGAGTTAGCTGAGTTGAGTGATATTCGTGGGGATATTGTGTTTAAAAATGTGTTTTTTGAGTATGAGGTGGGCGTGCCTGTACTTAAAGCTGTTTCTTTCGATGCGAGGGCGGGTACCACAACAGCTTTGGTGGGCTCGAGTGGGTCGGGTAAGAGTACTTTGGTAAGTTTGATTATGGCGTTTGCGCGGCCTTCGGCGGGGCAGGTTTTTATTGATAGTCGTGATCTTGAGGGTGTGCGCTTGGCCGATTATCGTAGGCATTTGGGTGTGGTGTTGCAGGAGAATTTTTTGTTTGATGGCACTATTGCAGAGAACATTAAGTTTGCTCGACCGGATGCGTCTATGGAGAGGGTTGTTGAGGTTAGTCAGTTAGCCAATGCGCATGACTTTATTTCTGGTTTCCCTGATGCTTATGAGTCTGTGGTGGGTGAACGGGGCATTAAGCTTTCGGGTGGGCAGAGGCAGCGTATTGCGATTGCGCGTGCGCTTTTGGCTGATCCTAAAATCTTGATTTTGGATGAAGCTACAAGTTCACTTGATAGTGAGAGCGAAGCGCTTATTCAGGAGGGTTTAGATCGTTTGCAGCGTGGTCGCACAGTGTTTGTGATTGCGCATAGGCTGAGTACGATTCGTAAGGCTGATCAGATTCTTGTGCTTGAGGATGGTGGGATTGTTGAGCGGGGTAATCATGCTGCGCTGCTTGCCAAAGAGGGTCGTTATAAGGAGCTTTATGATAAGCAGTATGCCTGGGAGTCTAATGTCTTTGTGAATCCTGGTGAGGATTATAAGCTTAATTAGTCTGACCTTTTGTTAGTCTGGAATGAGGGTTTCTAAGAGCTCTTGTCGCCAGCTGTCTGTTATGCGGTCATAAATGCCAAAACCTGCACCAAACTCCCAGTATGCCCAGCTCATGTTTCTTTTTTCTGCTTCTTCGCGCATAAATTTTGTCCATAACACGCGTGATGCCATGTCAGCTTTGCTGTACGCTCCAAATTCACCTAAAAAGAGGGGGCGGTTGTTTTTTTGCGCCCATTCCTGAGCTTGATTTAGGGTATCACGTAAGGTACTAGCATCATCTTCAATTGGACTTATGGGTGGCTTGCCTTCTGCTCTAAACTCGAGTTGTTCTATATGCACTATTTTGGCTTCAGGTGTCGCGTTTTTTATGATGATGTCTCTGAGTACTTTTTCTGCGCCACAGTCTTGTAACTTTATGAGGGTTTCTATGCCTGCTTTGCTTTGAATCGTAATTTCAGTTTTAGTTTCAATATTGCAAGAAATAATTAGGGTCTCATCGTCTTTTGTGAGAAGGGCTAAGTGAGTGTAATTCCTTGGGCTAATAATACTGCGTAGCTCGAGTTTGGCGTTGTTTGTTTTAAATTCAATGTGCAGATATTCCGTGCTGTTTTCTGTTTTAAAACTTAGCTCTGTATCTGTTGAATTGTTTTGCCAGCGGTAAGATAGTCTTTTGTTGCCTCCTGTCCATAACATACCTAAAGGCGGACTGTTATTCACCCACTCAGCACCTTGATGCGTAAAAGCAAAAGGATCATAAAAATGAATGGTGGCGATTAAGTTAGGGTCATCTGGCAATTTTAAGGTATCTAGCTTATTTGTGTTATTCCAAGAAACTGGCCCTACTATCACGGCTCTGCTTGGGTTTGTTTCTCTTATAATCGTAAGGGCATCTGTAAGCAATTCATTCCATACCGCTGCATCATTGTTAAAGACACCATGAGGTTCATTTAGGAGTTCAAAATAAACGTTTTGAGGCTCATCCTTAAAAGCTCGAGCTATTTGCTGCCAAATGGCTTCAAAGCGTGCTTTTTCTGCTCTTGGATTAGCGTTTAGTTCATCGTAATGATGAACATTTAGTATGATGTTTAGTTCATTCATGTTTGCTTGCTCAACTGCCCAACGTACTCGAGCCATAAAGCTAGCATTTATGGTGTAGGGTTCAGTTTGACTTGTATGGTGTGTCCAGCTTATGGGCAAACGAATACTATCAAACCCTGCCGTTTTAACAAGACTAAAGAATTCAGGCTCGAGTGTCATGCCCCATGCACCTTCACTGGGTGCTTCTAGTGCATTTCCAAAATTAATACCGCGACCTAAGTTTTGGTTGAGTGTAAAGATATCTTGAGTTTGTGAGAAAGCATAAGGTAAGAAGCTTAGTACTAGTAGGCATAACATCAATTTCATATATCTAGTTTACACCTGCGCTTAGTTGAATGTTGACGCTTTGGCGAGTTATTCCTTTTATTAGCCTATTGATAAAGCGTTTATTGGTAAACTAATCAGCATTGGATTCCTTGGAGGGATTTATGGGTTTTTTGTTTCGCTTTGTTTTGGCTATTATGTTTCTGCTACCTTGTTTTTCTTTGGCCCAATCTGAAGCCTTTGTACCGTTTAAGCATTTAACTGAGTTTGGTGTTGGTTTAGGGAGTTTTAAGTCAAATTATTCTTTGTCTGATTTACAGTGGCGTCTTTCCCCTGCATTTGTTTTAGGCAATCCTAATTACCCTGAATATGTGCGGGCAGAAATTGGCTTTGATAATAAGCTAGAGGGTTTCATTGCAGGTACTGGTTTGTTTGGCACGCTGGGTTATCAGTTTCCTATTTCTAGCAGCAGTTTGGTTATAGAGCTTCGTGCAGGTCTTTTTCCTGTTGATGTTGAAGATCTTGATTTTTCTGATATGGCTTTAGGTGTGCAAGTGTTTGCAAAAACTCAAGATGAGCTAGCATTTGAAGAGCTTTCTTTTGGTTTGGATAGTGACACTAAGATTTCGGCTTTTTCCTTAGCTAATCGAGAGGGTTTCTTTGGCTCGGGCAGCACTCGAGTGGGTTTTGATTTACTCGAGCGTGATGCTTTTGGTTTTGGCGTTGAGGGTGTTTATGCTGATTTGTTTGCTAGCATTTCGCCTTCTTCTGTGGGGTCTTATGGCACGCTTTTTGCGGATGCTTCGTATTTTTATGCTTTAGAGGCTGATTTGGGTGTTTTGGGGGCGCGTTTAGTTGCGGGTCATCATCCTGTGCTTATGGGTAATGCAGTTCCGCAGGCTGATTTGAGTGCGGTTTTGTTTGGCTCTTATCGTTACAGCTTGCCTGTCGAGCTTGTAATTTATGAGGCTTTTGAGGCTGAGTTGAAGCGTGTTTCTTTTAGTCCGCGTGTTGGTACTTATTTTGATGAGGCTTTTGCTGCTGGTAGTGATTTAGCTGTGTCACTTGATTTGGAATTGTTTGATGCAGCTTTAACTGTGTTTGGACTTTTAGGCTATGAATCTCGTGAGGGGCTTTATTTTTCTGCGGGTCTAGCATTAGGCTACTAGCTCTTTGTTATCTTTTTCTTCATTCTAGAAAGAATCTTGATAAGCTAGCTTAGAAATGTGAGGCAACTGTGTTTGACTATGTGGTGATTGGTGCAGGCTTAATAGGCTCAGCAGCAGCTCGTTATTTGAGTTTTCAGAGTTCTAACATGGCTATCATAGGCACGCCCGAACCCCAAAATTGGTCTAATCATAAAGGTGTGTTTGCCAGTCATTATGACCAAGGGCGCATTACTCGCATTTTAGATAAAGACATTGTTTGGGCTGACCTTGCAGCAAAGTCCATAGCTGAATACGCAAAGCTCGAGCTTGCCTCTGGTATTAAGTTTCACCATGCGGTGGGTTGTCTTAATGTGGGTATTCCCGGTGTGGATAGTCGTTTGCAGAAAACGCTGGATGTGGCTGCGCAATTAAAACCTGCTTTTGAACAACTTGATGCTACGGCTTTAAAAACGCAGTTTCCAGAAATGCAATTTGATGATCGTATTGCTCTGCTTGAACATGGCAATGCTGGTTACATCAACCCAAGATCACTGGTAGCAGCTCAGTTAAATGTGGCTACAAAGCAAGCACAATGGATTCAAGAAGAAGTAAAGCAGCTTTCTTTTAAAAATGATTATGTCGAGGTTTACACGACAAACTCGAGCTTTAAAGCGCAAAAAGTTCTTGTCGCAGCTGGTGCTTATAGTAATTTTTTACTGCCTGAAAAGCTTGATCTTGTGGTTAAACCGCAAACCATTATTATGGCTGAGTTAGATGAGGCAACACTCGAGCGTTTTGAGGCTATGCCTTCGATAATTGTTTATGAGCGTACAGAACCCACCGTATCGTTTGAGAAGTCTGCTGGTAGTGAAATGGCAGGGGTTTATGTGTTACCGCCTGTTACTTATCCTGATGGTCGCAGGTATCTTAAGATGGGTGGGCATTTGCTTCATTTTGAGCCTTTAGAGTCAGCTGAAGCATTTTTGGATTGGTTTCATTCTGCAGGCGCTAATGATGAAGTTGCACTATTAAAGGAAGTGCTTTATACGCTTTTTCTTAGCTTAAAGCCTATTCGCATTCTTATGAAACCCTGTGCTTTTACCCTAACTAGGCATGCTCGACCTTATATTGATGAGCTTATTGAAGGCAGGCTTTATGTTGCAGCTGGTGGCAATGGTGCTGCGGCTAAATCTTCAAATGAAATGGGTCGCTTGGCTGCTCAGTTAGTTGCTTCAAAAGAGGATGCTCGAGCTGAGTTTAAGGCAGTAGTCAAAACGGTTTCATGAGCAGCAATAGTTAGATTACTGCTCATGTTTCACTTAAATATCTAAAATAATCCCTTTGTCTAAGCTGTGCTTTTGTCCAAAAATGCTTTCTACATAGGCTTTATAGGCATCTAAAACAATCGCTCGTTTAACACTCATTTTTGGCGTAAGCATGCCATTTTCTATGCTTAAATCCTCGAGAATAATGGCAGCCTTTTTTATGCTTGACCAGTGCGGTAAATCTTTATTGGCGTCTTGCAGTAAAGCTTTTAGATTGTCATCAACTTCGCTCTGCTCGAGTTTTCTTATGTCGGTACTTCCGAACGTTTCAGGGCTAACAAAAAGAAGTACCGCGCAAAATTTTTGATTTTCACCTACAACCAAGGCGTTGGCAATCATGGGGTTAGACTCGAGTCTTTCTTCGAGGGGTTGAGGCATGACGTATTTGCCGGTTGAGAGTTTGAATAGGTTTTTTATGCGGCCCGTTATTTTTAGGTAACCGTCTTCTATTGCACCTAAGTCACCTGTGTAAAACCAGTCATTTTTGAGAACTTCAGCTGTTTTTTCTGGACTTTTGTAGTAACCCTGCATGATGTTTGGGCCTTTGGCGAGTATTTCGCCTTCGCTGCTTAGTTTTACTTCTACACCTGTTAGAATTTCGCCGACCGTGCCTGCTCGGTTGCGCCCGGGTCTGTTAAAGCTTATGACGGGGCTGGTTTCGGTGAGTCCGTAGCCTTGTAATATCTCTATTTTTGCTGCACCGAAACTGTTGACTAAGTCTGGGTGAAGCGCTGCGCCACCTACACTCATGTGTTCTATGCGCCCGCCTAGTGCTTCGCGCCATTTTGAGAAGATGAGTTTGTCTGCTAGTTTTAGCTGCAAGGCGTATAGGCCTGTGGGTTCTTTGCTCACATCGTACTTGCCTGCTAAATTCATAGCCCAGTCAAATAGCGTTTTCTTTATTCCGGTTAGGCTTGAGCCTGTTGCAAGAATGCGCTCATAGGCTTTTTCTAAGACTCTTGGCACAGTTGCGAAGTATGTTGGTTTTACTTCTTGCAGGTGTTCACGAAGCTTGTCTGGGTCACTGTAATAGGTACTTATACCGTACCAAATGAGTCCGTATTGAAGCGTGCGTGCAAAGATATGAGTTAGGGGTAGAAAAGCAAGCGCTGTTTCCTCTTTTCCTTTTTTCATGCTGGGCATGCCGGTAAAAGAAGCTATGACGTTTGAGGATATATTTTCATGGCTTAGCATGACGCCTTTAGGCAGGCCTGTTGTACCACTCGTGTAGATTAGGGTGGCTAAGTCTGATGCTTTAACGCTGGCTCTAAGTAGCTCGAGTGTCTCTTTATTTTTTTCTTTAAGTTCTTTACCTTTTGCTATTAAGTCTTGGTACTTGTAAACACTTAAGTTTTTAGCTAATTCTAGCGTTTGGCTGCTTTGCTGCCACAGGATAATGTTTTTGATGCTAGGTGTTTCAGTTAAGAGCGGCTGAATGTTTTTTAATAGCGTTTCATCTGAAATGATTAGGGTGCCTGCTTCAGATTCATTAATGATATGCTTTAAGGCTTTGTGACCGTGCGTGAGGTATAAGGGTACATTTACAAGCCCTATCATCATGCAGGCCATATCAGGCAAACTAAACGACAAATCACTGTGCGTGAAAAATGCGATTCGGTCACCTTTTTGCAAACCTAGTTCATGCAACGCTAAGGCTAGATTCTCGGCCTTGTCTTTGAACTCATGGTTAGACATGGCTTGCCAGCCTGAAGCGTCTTGTTGATTAAAGGCCTTATCGTTACTTATCGTTTGGCAGGCTTCTTCTAATAAAGAATAGAGTGTTCTGCCTAAAACGAGTTTGCCTGTATTTTCGGGCGCTTCAACAATCGTATCATTTAAAATGCTAGTTGGTAACGTGCTCGCGGCCACGACTGGATTTTCGACTTGCATGGTCACTCCTTTATAAACTGAATGCCAAGATGGTGAATGCTATGACTCGAGTATGCAGCTTTTTCAGCTTGCATGTCCGTAGGGTGTCTGACCAATGGCTATATTTTTATACTGAGTTCAGTTTTATCATAGTCTAAGCGTCAAAGCTAGCAACTGCTTCACATTGTTGCTTGTCTTAAGGGTTTATTAGCATTCTCAGTTCAAATTATGACTGACTCTGGGCAAAACATTTGCAATAGAAATATACAAAAAGAGCTTACAGAGACAACTCTAAATCCTTAACTCAAACTACTGGGTAGTGGCAAAATGAGCGAAAATTGAGAACCTGCACCCTCTTGACTCGTCACAAGCACATCTCCCCCATGCAAATCCATTATTCGCTTGCTTATCGCTAAACCCAAACCAGCCCCATCACTACCACGCTGATTAGCAGCCCGATAATAACGCTCAAAAACATGCTTTAGATCTTCCTGAGCAATACCTTTCCCCGTATCACAGACACGCACCCATAAATGATTAGCCTTAGTCAAAAGCTCGAGCTTCACCTCACCTTCAGTTGTGTGTTTAATAGCGTTGTCAACTAAGTTAGTAAGGGCACGCTCAAATAGTCCTAAATCAATATCCACCAAAGGCAAATCAGCAGCAACATCCATGCTTAAATGAATGTTTTGTTTTGCAGCATAATCGTGAAATTTAATGACTATATCTTGCACAAGTTCTTGAACAGGGTAACGTTCAAAATTAGGCTTAACTGCTTCTGAGTCAAAACGAGAAAGCTCAAAAAGATCACTCACTAAAGCACTCAGACGCTTACTTTGACTACTCGCCACATTTAAGTAACGCTGCTTATCAGCTTCAGAAAGATGGTCCTCTTTCATTTGCAAGGTTTCAAGATAGCCCTGCAACGCTGCTAAAGGCGTTCGCAAATCATGAGACACATTACTAATAAGCTCCCGGCGTAAGCGATCAACCTGCTTTAAACCCTGAACTTGCTCACTAATACGTGTTGACATTTCAATAAACACATTTTGTAACTGATCAATCTCATCTTTTGGCTTTGACAGTAGCTTTAAGCTGGTACCATCCAACTCAAAATCTTGACCCCGAAACTTCGTCATGGCAGACTCGAGTTTTATTAATCTGCGCGTTAATAAAACATAAGCCAAAATAGCAATGCCAATGACAAACAAAAGCAGTACACCCACACTCCATAAAACAACTTGCAAGACCGTACTACCCAGTAAATTAAGCATGAGTGAATCTCTAGCACTATCTGCTAAAATAACGTAAAGAAAGCCTTTACCTTCATCTAGAGGCGCTACGGAAAATATCTTTTGACTACCTTCATTTCTAGGGTCAGTACTGCGTATAGGATAAGTACTTGAACTCAAAAAGGTTTCAAGCGGCGCAATCTCTACGACTTGGCTCACCAGCATTTCAGTAGGTACAGACGAGCCAATAATGCGGCCATCCCTAGTTAAGACATAAATCTCCACGCCAGGATTGGTCATGGCAAGTGTTTTAGCTAAGCCGCTAAACGCCGTGGCGTCCACCGCATCACCCAACATAAGTCCCGGTTGATCAGCCACCAAAGTCGCCGCCAAATTCTGATTAATCTCTTGTGTTAACTCTTGAAAGTAAAGCTGCGAACTACGCAACGTAAGCCACACAAAAACCGAAGCCAAAGGAATAACCAAAAGCAGTAAAATAAGAACCAAACGAGCCTGAAGCGTACGAAACATAAATCCCTAAGCAGCCACAAATTTATAACCAATACCCCACACCGTCTGAATATACTCAGGCGCTGCAGGATCAAGCTCGAGTTTAGCCCTTAAGCGATTAATATGCGAATTAACCGTATGCTCAAAGCCCTCGTAGCCATAACCCCAAACCAAATCAAGCAACTGCGTACGCGAGTAAGCCTTACCCGGGTGCTTAGCAAACTGCACCAACAAATCAAACTCTTTAGCTGTCAAGGCAATCACTTTAGCCTCACGGGTCACCTCACGCTTCTCAAGGTCAATAAACAAATTACCTGCCGTAATACTCGAGCTTTCCTGAGCTTCTTTACCTTCAAACTGTACTTTACGACGCAATAATGCTTTAACTCGAGCTTGTAATTCACGCATGCTAAAGGGTTTTGTTAGGTAGTCATCTGCGCCTATTTCTAAGCCAAGTACGCGGTCAATTTCACTTGATTTTGCGGTTAGCATGAGTACAAGGGTGTTTGGTTTTTTTTCTCGGACATGCCGACATATTTCTAAGCCATCTATGCCGGGTAGCATTATGTCTAGTACCAGTAAATCGTAGGCTTTGCTTAAGGCGGCATTTAGCCCATCTTCGCCATCATGAACAGTGTCTACAGTGTAGGCAGCATCTTTAAGATGCATGCTCGTTAAGTGCGCTATGTCTTTATCATCTTCTACAACAAGTATATGAGCCATTATCTCTTTACTTTAAACCAGATGCCTCACAAAAGGGTAACAGAACAAAATGTTTTTACTGGCAAAGCGTAAAGGCAGCTTAGCTTCTTTCTAGCTTTCTACCCTTTGTCTTTCACTTTCTTTAAACACTGTGTTTTTTCAACTAGTTAAACCCCTGTAATCTCGTTACTATAGGTAGATGCAAGAAACCCTCTTTAATTTACTTAATATCTTGCCCATGCCCATTTGGGTGGGTATGCTTTTGTTTCCTAGAACGCGCTTTACACAGCGACTGGTCATGGCTTACTGGCCTTATATGGTTTTAGGTTGCATTTACGGTCTTTTTTTAGGGGTATCCCTTTTTAGTTCTGCTGGCTCATTTAGCATTAGCTTTGATGCCCTTAGGCTTGGCTTAAGTAATGACTGGGCCTTTTTGGCAGTTTGGGCACATTTTATTTGCTTAGATTTATTTACGGGCGTCTGGATTTTTAGAGATGCCAAATACTGGGGTATGAACCCAGGTCTTTTTATTATTCTTACCTTGTTCTTTGGTCCTCTTGGTTTGGCCGCTTATCTTTTTTACAGACAAAGAAAAAGCAAAACAGACCCTGTAAAAACCTTGAATTAGCCTTTCTGCGTTTTACGACTTTGCAGATAAATCATGCGCCTCTCAATTAGATATTATGGAAACGCATTAAAGCGGATGATATCGTAATCTCGCTGAAGCATTGAAAAGCAAGCACTAAATATCGCTAGGGTGAATTTGCTTATAAGCAAATTCACCCTAGCAAAACAGCCTTGAGCCAGAGGCATAATAGGACTCGCTTCTAGAGAAGTTAGCTTAGGACTCGCTTCTAGTGAAGTTAGCTTAGGACTCGCTTCTAGTGAAGTTACCCTATTCTTTGAACGCCGTGCTGTTCCATTCATAACCGCTTCGCTCA
>CAZWJZ010000138.1:0-6853 GCA_964634665.1 uncultured bacterium
TAGTGATACAGGTGAAGCTGCAAAACTGGTTGCCAGTAAAATTGAAGGCTTAACCGCTACCGTTGAAGTTGGTAATGTTTATGCAGGTAAGGTCGCTAAAATCATGGATTTTGGTGCTTTTATTAATATTCTTCCAGGTACGGATGGCTTATTACATATTTCTCAAATTGCCGAAGAGCGGGTTGAGAATGTTGCTGACTTCTTAAAAGTTGGGGATGAGTTGCAAGTTAAAGTCAATGGTGTTGACAATCGTGGAAAAATTGACCTCATTCGTCCTGAGCTAGAGGGTAAAATAAGTCCTAGACGCACAGGTAGCGGTGGTAGCGGTCGTGATGGTGGTGGCAATCGTGGTGGCGGCGGGGGCGGACGTAGTAACGACCGTGCTGGTGACCGTAATCGCGGGGGCGACGGGAATCGTGGTGGCGGAGACAGAAATAACCGTCCTCCACGCAATCGTGACTAATAGACTTTAGGGATTACTAAACTGAGCAGCAAAAAGACATTTTGAGCTTTGCTAAACAGCAACGTTAAAAGCTTAGTAGGCTTGTCTTTTTGTTCCTCTAAAAACTTTAGTCTCTTATAAACCAGTAGCCAAAACTAAGGCTGCTTCAACAAACGTATAATGACCGTTTTTCTCTTGGGCGGATAAAGACTACAAGAGGCTACAAACAAGCTTTGTAGAACTAAAGGAGAATAATGGCAAAAGACCGCAAACTGCGTATCATTCCGCTTGGCGGTATGGGTGAAATAGGCAAAAACATGTTTGCCTTTGAGTATGACGACGAAATTCTATTAATAGATGGTGGCTTAGCTTTCCCTGACGCTGATATGCTTGGTGTTGATTTGCTTGTACCCAAAATTGACTGGGTTGTAGAAAACGCCGAAAAAGTAAAAGGCTGGGTGCTAACTCACGGTCACGAAGACCATATTGGCGGCATTCCTTATATGCTGCGTTTGTTACCAAAAATCCCTATGTATGGCGCTAGGCTCACCTTAGGTTTACTCAGAGGCAAATTTGATGAATTCAAAATCAATGAGAGTGACTTAGATTTACACGAAATCACCACAGATGACCGCATAAAGATAAGTAAATTCTTTACCGTTGATTTCTTTCAAATGACCCACTCTATACCCGATAATTCAGGCTTAATCATTCACACCCCCATAGGACGCGTAGTTCATAGTGGTGACTTTAAACTTGACTATCATCCTGCTGACGGCAAAACAAGTCACTTACATAAAATAGCTCAAGCTGGTAATGAAGGCGTTTTAGCGCTCATTAGTGATTCAACTCGAGCTGAAAGCCCTGGGCACTCACCAAGTGAAAGAGATGTTGCTGCAGCTATTGAAGATATTGTGGCATCCGCTAAAAAGCGTGTCATTGTTACGACATTTAGCTCGCATGTTCATAGATTACAAAATGTTATTCGTATTGCTGAGAAGTACGATAGGCGTATAGGCATAGAGGGTCGCTCTATGATTAAAAATACTCGAATTGCACATGAACTTGGCTACTTAGAAGTCAAGCATCCCTTGGTATCTTCAGAGCAAATTGCTGATCTTGCAGATGACAAAGTCTTATTCTTATGCACAGGCTCACAAGGGCAACCTATGGCTGCTTTATCGCGCTTAGCCAACGGTACACACGCAAAAATAAAACTCAAAGCAGGTGACACGGTCATTATGTCTTCTAGTCCCATTCCGGGCAATGAAGAAGCAGTGGGGCGCGTTATTAATCAGCTTTACGAACGAGAAATAAATCTTTTTTATCCTCCTACCTATAAAGTGCATACCTCTGGACATGCTTATCAGCAAGAACTCAAACTCATTCTTGATTTAACCAGACCTAAGTTTTTCATTCCTTGGCATGGAGAATGGCGGCACCAAGCTAATCACAAGAAGCTGGCTGAAAGCATGGCGCAACCCCCTCAAAAAAGCATTATTTTTCAAAATGGCGACATTATTGAACTTTCACGTGATGACATGAAAGTTAACGGTCAAATAGATTCAGGTGTCATCTTGATTGATAACGTGGGCGGTCGTAAAGGTGAAGAAGTTACCGAACCCATCATTCGAGATAGACAAATGTTATCTAGCGAAGGCATCGTTGTCATTGTGGCAGTTATGGGTAGAACCCCGAGCATAGAAGTTATAAGTCGTGGGGTTGTAGAAAAAGATCATGAGTTACTAAAAGAAATTGAAAATATGGCTTTAGAGAGCCTCAAACGAGGTATTAGAGAAAAACGCCGCATGAATGACATTAGAGATGATATTTTTTATCCGGTGAGGCGCTACATTCGCAAGGCAACCGGTAGAAACCCATTAATTGTACCAACTCTTGTAGAAGGTTAAATTTAAAAACAAAAAAAGAAGCACCACGATTTAATAATCTGTGGTGCTTCTTTTTTAGGAAAAACACTTTGGCTTATTCAATCGTAAAACTCAACTCATAGTTCGTTTCTATACCGGTTTGCTGCACCCAAAAGCTATATTCCCCTGCTGTTAATGGTGAAATGCTTTCTCCTTCACGAACAGTCATACTGTTGAGCAAATTTTGATTAAGCTGTGCACCCCCAAAAAGCGTGTAAGCAAGTAATTTAGATGCCTCTGCGATATCATCCGTATCAGGATTAAAAGTTAAAGCATTACCAGCTTCAAAACCAATAAAGGCTAGTGAGTCAAGAGATTCATACTTAGTTAAATTAAGCCTACTTAAAACAGCACCTTCAGGAATGACAAAGCTAAAGTAATCTCTATCACCCGGCCCTGTTGTGCCTGCAACTTTAAAAGTTCCTGTAGAAAAATTCAGTGGGCTTGGTTGTGTAAAGTCGTTAGACAAATCACCACTACTTGCTTCGTCATAACTAGACGGCGTAATAAGAGAACTCGAGCATGCAGCGAGTAGGCTTATTATAAGAATTGCGATTATGATTTGAATAGTTTTCATGGTGCTAGAGCGTATGTTTGTCTTAGGCAAGAAGTATGAGAAACTGACATTTGCTTAGCTTTTATTGCTTTAAAATGCTGCTTATGGCTAATTCTGTTATTGATACTTTAACTAAGCATGTAACCATTCGCAATTTTTTACCTGATGCTATTTCTGATGAGCTGCTTATGTCTATTTTGAATGCGGCTAGGCGTTCTCCGACCAGTAGTAATATGCAGACCTACAGTATGGTTGTTGTGAAGAATCCTGAGGTAAAAAAGCAATTGGCTGTTTTGGCTGGTAATCAGAAGCACATTGAAGTCTGCCCTGTGTTTGTGGCTTTTTGTGCTGACCTTCATAAGTTAAGTGAAGCTTGTGACTTACATGGTGTTACGTTAGCCAAGGGTTTAGAAAGCACGCTTGTTTCTACTGTCGATGCAAGTTTGGTAGGTATGAGTGTACAAACAGCAGCTGAGGCAAGTGGTTTGGGTGCTGTAATGATTGGTGCTATGCGAAATCATCCTAAAGAGGTCGCAGAGCTACTTGGTTTGCCCAATGGGGTTTATGTGGTTTATGGCATGTGTCTTGGTTACCCTGATGAAAGCAAACGCTCACCTCAAAAGCCTCGCTTACAAGAAGAACTCATGATTCATTTTGAAACCTATAAAACTGAGGGTACCAAAGAAAAATTAGCTGTTCATAATCAAGATTTAGCTGCTCACTATAATGCGCTAGGCACAAATCAAGATGAGCAAGCATGGACAGGCCCTATAGCAAAACGCCTTGATAAACAAAGTCGCCCTGAGTTAAGGAAAACACTCGAGTCTCTTGGGTTTAGTTTTGACTAAAGACTCGTCTGGTCTTAGGGTATGCTTAGGGTTGGCCTAGGCATCTTTTTTGGGTTTAGGTTTTTCTTTTCATTTGAGGTTACTTTATTTTGGAGGTTAGTATGAAACCACTTATTGCTGGAAATTGGAAGATGAATAAATTGCCAAGTGAGTCTGTTGCTTGGTTGGGTCTTTTAAAAGAGTCACTCAAAAAGACAGATGCTTCTCATGCAGAGTTGCTTTTGTGTGTACCTGCTACGCATTTGACGTCTATGGTTGCTGCGCAGGGTTTTGTGGCCTTGGGTGCGCAAGATTTAAGTGCGTTTGACTCAGGCGCTTATACGGGTGAATTATCTGGCGCTATGCTTAAAGATGCAGGGGCAAGTTACGCCATTATGGGTCACTCTGAACGCCGTGAGTACCATAATGAGTCAGATGATTTGGTTAATGCCAAAGTTAAAGCTGCTTTGAGTAGTAGCTTGAAGGCCATTTTATGTATTGGTGAGAGCGAAGCACAGCGCGATGCTGGTAAGGCTGAAAGCGTTGTGGTTGCACAGTTAAAAGCAGGCTTAGCGGGTGTTAGTTTTGATAACGCTGATGAGGTTGTAATTGCTTATGAGCCTATCTGGGCAATTGGTACAGGTAAAACAGCCACTGCAGATGACGCCCAAGCCATGTCAGCTACAATTCGCTCGAGTTTAAAAGAGCTTTACCCGACTCAGGCGGATAGTATGCGTATTTTGTATGGCGGTAGCATGAAGCCGAGTAACGCTGAAGAGCTTTTATCTAAGCAGGATATTAACGGGGGGCTTATTGGTGGCGCTAGCTTAAAACAAGAGGATTTGCTTGCCATTTTGGAAGCTGCTAAGTAATGCTTGATGCTGTTCGCCAAAAAATGCTTGCAGCTGGCGCAGATACACTGCTGATTACGCAGCCCGCCAATGTACGGTACTTGTCAGGCTTTAGTAGTCCTGAAGATGGTCGTATCTTTATAACTGAAGATGAAGCCTTGTTAATTACCGATGGTCGCTATATTGCTCAAGCAAAAGCTGAATCTAGCTTAGCGCAAGATATCATTGCAAGTGGTGCACAATGGCCAGCTCGAGTTTTAGACTTAGCTAAAGGTAAAAAACTTGCGGTTGAGATTGATGATTTAAGTCATAAGCAGTTTAGTCACCTGAATGAAAGTTTAGAGCTTATTAAAGTAGAGGCTTTCATAAATGAGTTTAGGCTCGTTAAGTTACCTCATGAGTTACAGCTTATTAGTCAAGCAGCCAAACTAACAGATGACGCGTTTACGCATATCTTAAACATCATTAAGGTAGGCATGAGCGAAGTTGAGGTTGCTTTAGAACTCGAGCGTTTTATGCGTTTGAGAGGTGCTGAGCGGGTCGCGTTTCCTATTACGGTGGCAAGTGGTTTTCGTAGCTCGTATCCGCATGGTACAGCGTCTACCAAAATTATTAACAGCGGTGAGCTTGTTACCCTTGATTTTGGGGCTTGTGTTGAGGGTTACCATAGTGACATGACACGAACCATCGCCATGGGTGACCTGCCAGACGCGCAAGCAGCCATGCACGCGGCGGTTTTAGAGGCTGAAGAAGCTGCCGTTGCTGCGGCAGGGCCTGAAAAAGATGGTAGGGAGCTTGATCGTTTGGCTAGAGATATTTTGGGCGAGCATGACTTAGATAAGTACTTTAGTCATAGTTTAGGTCATGGTGTGGGTTTAGAAATTCATGAAGCCCCTTCACTACGCCCTAGTGAATCCTTTATACTAAAAGCAGGCATGACAGCCACCATTGAACCCGGTGCGTATATTCCGGGTGAATACGGTGTTCGTATTGAAGATTTGCTGGTTATTACCTCTACCGGTAAGCATGTTTTGTCACAAAGTGACAAAAGTCTGATTCGCGTTTAATACTAGACGTGTCATACTCAAGCTCTGAGTATCTTCAGGGTTTTCTATTGATAGTAAGAAAGTCGAAAGCTCAAACATTTTAGGGTTACTTCAGGAGGACTTAACTTTATGCGTAAATTTCTTATTCTTTTTTCTTGCCTTGCCTTACTTAGTGCTTGCGGTGGCAATCGCTCCTTAAGTGATATTAATGCAGAATTAGAAGGTCAAGTTAGTGCATTACAATCACAAATCAGTTCTGTTAGTGCAGAACGAGATGAACTCAGCGTAACAAATACAGAATTAAGCTCGACCCTTGAGGCTGTTACAGAAGAACGTGATTATTTAATTGGTTTACTTATGCAAGTTGATGCTGCCATAGCTAAGGCTCAAGGTATTGAACTAGAGTCAGCAGCTGCGCCGTCTGATAGCATGACTGCTGAGCCTGAAGCTACTGGAGAAGCTGAAGCTAGCGAAGAAGCTAGTGAAGAAGAAGCTAGTGAAGAAGAAGCTAGTGAAGAAAAACCTGGCGAAGAAGGTCACAGCGAAGAAGCTAGTACCCAAATGAGTTCTGAGGCTGAAGCAACCGAAGAAGAACATGGTGAAGAAGATCATGGTGAGGCTGAAACCTCAGAAAATCATTCAGGAGAAGCTGCCACTGAAGAAGCTCATAGCGAAGCTGACGCCGAAGAAGCTGCTGAAAGCGTAGAAGCAGAAGCTAGTGAAGCCACAGAAGCTCAATCTGATGTGATGAGCGAAGGCTTTAGTGACTTGAGTGACCCTGCATTACTTAGCCTTATTCCTGCAGGTGACAGCATTAGCGCCATTAGTCGAAATGGCGATAGTTGCTCAATTATTTCTGAAACCATAACGGGCGTCCGCACAAAAACTAATCTAGCTTGTAACAAACTACCAGCAAGCATAGTAGAGCGCTTAAGCGTGTCACAAGTTGAAGCTGCACCAGCTAAAACCACAACTGAAAGCCACGACGCTGGTGAAGAACACATTGAAGAAGCTATGAGCGAAGAAGAGCACAGCACTGAAGCAAGCCATGATGATAGTGCAATGAGCGAAGAAGCTCAGGATGATATAACCGCAGCAGAAGAAGCACCAGAAACTGTAGAAGCTAGTGAAGAAGCAGTAAGCGAAAGTAGTGAAGAAGCAGTAAGCGAAAGTAGTGAAGAAGCAGTAAGCGAAAGTAGTGAA
>CAZWJZ010000138.1:6953-11039 GCA_964634665.1 uncultured bacterium
GAAGCAGTAAGCGAGGAAAGCCCTGGTGCTGACGAAGCTGCTGAAGTAACTGAAGAAGTCGTGACCGAAGAAGCTGCTTCGGAGGAAGTTGCAACAGAAGAAGTTGCAAGTGAAGAAATAACAACAGAAGAAACACCTACCGAGGCAAGCCCAGAAGCTCCAGCTGCACTCGAGCCTCAAGAGGCTATGCTGAACATAATCATTCGTGAAGAAGAGGGTACTTGTTACTTGAGTACCAATGGTTCTGACGAAATGGCTATGCCTTGCAATATGCTTCCTGAAGGCTTACAACCAAGCGCTAACGAATAGCATAAACTAAGGCTATGAAATCAGCCTTAGTCATCAAATACGGCGGAAACGCCATGACCGACCCTAGTACTAGATTAGGCATGGCGCAAGCCTTAAAAAACTTAACCAGTCATAAACCCATCGTCATTCATGGCGGTGGGCCATTTATTGAAGCAGCCCTCAACGAAGCCAAACTCGAGCATCGCTTTATTAATGGCTTGCGCGTTACGAGTGAAGAAAGCTTACCCATTATTGAGCGTGCACTCACCCTGCTAGGTAAAGCTTTAGCGCAAGAGATTGGACCAGCTATTGGCTTAACAGGTCGGGATGCTAGGCTTTTTTCAGCCATCCTAAAAGATGAAGCTTTAGGCTTTGTTGGCACCGTTAAAACTGTTAATACCGAACTCATCAAGCAGTTATTAGCCAACCACATCATTCCGGTCATTGCTTGTATTGCTGCTAATGAAGATTATTCTGGTGTTCTTAATGTAAATGCAGATGAAGTTGCAGGCGCAGTAGCTGGTGCCTTAAGCGTACCTGCTGTATTTTTAACCAATGTTGTTGGTGTTCTAGATGACCCGAGTGACCCTAGTAGCCTGCAAAGAAAACTAACAAAGCAAGATATAGCTGAGCGCATTGCGGATGGTCGTATTTCTGGCGGCATGATTCCTAAAGTACAAGCAGCACTTGACGCTTTAGATCAAGGTGCTAGTTACGCAATTATTGCTGATGGTCGTGACCCAAGCCTACTGCAAGCTGCCATTGACGGCAAAACCGGCACAAGCATTGTGACATGACCACAATAGAAGAATTCAAAACGTATTGTTTAAGTAAAACAGCTACAACCATTGATTTTCCTTTTGATCAGCATGTACTGTGCTTTAAGGTTAAAAACAAACTATTTGCGTTGACTAATCTAAAAGACAATCCGCCTGAAGTCAATTTAAAATGCGAACCTGAATTAGCAGACTTACTACGTAGCAAATACAAGGCTATTGTGCCCGGTTTTCACATGAACAAAAAACACTGGAACACTGTGGTTTTAAATGGCAGTGTTCCAGAAACCGAATTACAATTTTTAATTGATATGTCTTACGACTTGGTTGTCAAAAAACTAAACAAAGCAGATCGTGATGCCTTAATTCACCAACGGTCATGAACTTGATCTCTAATAACGCGATCATAAACCTCTCTTACTTTTTGCATGCTGCTAGCTGCTAGCACTTCCAAGTCAGATGCAGTCGCGTTTGCTTTGGCTTGCTCAGCATTTTTTGCACCCGGTATCACTACTGAAACAGCAGGATGCATAAGAATCCAGCGGAGCGCTGTCTGAGCTAAGCTAGCACCTTCAGGCACAATGCTTTTTAGTTCATTTGCAGCATCAACACCAGATTCAAAATCTACACCTGAGAAGGTTTCACCCACATCAAACGCTTCGCCGTGCCTGTTGTAATTACGATGATCTGAAGCGTCAAAAGCGCGTTCTTTGGTCATTTTGCCAGACAGCAAACCACTTGCTAACGGCACTCTAACAATAATGCCCACATTATTTGCTTTAGCTTCTTCAAAAAGCTCTAAAGCTGGCTTTAAGCGAAACATATTATAAATAATTTGAATCGTATCAACCGCTTCATGCTGCATGGCAAGCTTAGCTTCTTCTACCGTTTCAACACTCACGCCGTAATGCTGCAAAGCGCCTTCTTGCTTGAGTTTATCGAGCGCCTCAAAAGCTGTATCTTGTTTATAAACATCTGTAGGCGGGCAGTGAAGCTGAACCAAATCAAGCGTATCTCGCTCTAGATTCTTTAAACTGCGCTGCACAAAACCCGCTAAATTATCATAGTTATAGCCCTCGGTCACATGAGGGTTTAAACGACGACCAGCCTTAGTAGCCACATAAATACGTTCCCCTTGATAGGTTTTAAGCATTTTAGCAATACGCTGCTCACTTAAGCCATCCCCATAAACATCTGCCGTATCTATAAAAGTAACGCCTTCAGACAAAGCTGCTTCTAAAGCGTTCAGCGCATCATTATCACTAACACTTCCCCAATCTGCACCAATTTGCCATGCGCCAAAACCCACTTCAGAAACAGGATAATTCGTTTTTCCTAAACTTCTATACTTCATAGTGACTCCCTTATTAAAAATCATTACAACTGAATATACTCTGTTTACAAACCATACCGAAGCAAGACCAAAAGCAAAGCAAGATAGCTTTCTAAAACCCACTCGAGTTTAGCTTTGTTTAGCTGCCTAGCTTCTACTTTTGACTTAACACTAATTGGTTTAATCTGACATTATTTTTAGATCTATAGGGCTAAGATAGCTAGCATTTGTTAAGAATTTAGGTACTTATGCTTACATGGCAAAAAAATCTGTACATTATGTTTACGGCTCAGCTGGTTTCTACAGTGGGCTTCTCTATGATTTTTCCTTTTTTGCCTAACTACGTTGCTGATTTGGGTTCTAGCTTTGGCATTAGCATTGTGTTTTTAGCTGGGGCTGTTTATACAGGTCACTCTGTAACCATGGCAATTACGGCACCTATTTGGGGTGCTCTGGCTGATCGTTTTGGTAAGAAGCTCATGGTACAGCGAGCACTTTTTGGGGGCGCCATTTTGCTTTTACTTATGGCCTTTGTTGAATCTGCTGAAATGCTTGTTTTACTACGAACGCTTCAGGGTGCGGTTACTGGCACTGTGAGTGCTGCAAGTGCTTTGGTGGCAGCCAGTGCGCCTCGTGAGCGCATGGGTTACGCCATGGGTATGCTGCAAGTTGGTGTTTGGAGTGGTATTGCGTTAGGACCCCTTATTGGTGGCATTCTGGCAGATGCTTTTGGTTATAGTGTAGCTTTTTATTTCACCTCAGCCTTACTCTTTTTAGGTGGTCTTCTGGTACTTATTTGGATTAAAGAGCCTGAGCAAGCCAATTTAAAAAAGCAACGCTCTAAAAGTATGCGTGCTGAGTGGCGTCATATTCTTACTGCACCGGGCGTAGCTATTGTTTTTTTCTTTAGATTTATTAGCTGGTTAAGTCGAAATATACTTATTCCTTACTTACCTCTGTTTATTGCAACATTCCTAATTGATCAGACTCGGCTTAATACCTTAACAGGCTTAACCATTGCCTTAGCTTCTGCAGCAGGAACCATAAGTGCCATTTGGCTAGGTCGCCTTTCAGATCAAATTGGCCACAAAACCATTCTTATAAACTGCGTCATTGTGGCAGCCATTGCTTACATTCCACAGTTTTTTGTACAGAACATCTGGCAGTTAATCCTTTTGCAAATCATTACTGGCGCAGCAGCAGGTGGCATAATGCCTGTACTCAGTGCTTTACTAAATCACTACACAGAACCCGGTGAAGAGGGTGCTGCCTTTGGTTTAGATACCTCAGTCACATCACTCTCAAGAGCTGTTGCACCCATGTTAGGTGCATTCATAGTCTTTCTTGGAGGCTTTAGACTCATCTTTTTAGTATCAGCAGGGCTCCTATTTTTAACTGCAATTTTAGCAGCATGGAAGTTACCCAAACTCGAGCCTAGCAAAGCTTAGTCCTTCATTTCATCCATTCTCATAGGCATAGCGTCTATTTGGTTAAATAAGTCAGTCACGCTAACAAGCTCTTGGCTGGTTCTTTTAACACCGCTATCTTTACCAATTAAAACAAAGCTAAAGTCAGCATCGCCTGAGTATTTTTCTTTTAAAGCAGCTAAGACTTGAACATCAAGAACATCAGTTTCTTTAAAGCCTTTATCTTCAAAAATATGAAAGACAAGTAAATCTCTGTCATCAA
>CAZWJZ010000139.1:0-10947 GCA_964634665.1 uncultured bacterium
TCTCCGCATCTTAACCTACCTTTAGGGATGTTGTTTTTGTACGCTTACTAAGTAACTTTGTTTGGCATTTGAGGTACTTAAAAATAATTTAGAACTGAGCTTAGTGTATTTAATCCCCCCAACCCCCCTTTTTAAGGGGGGTTTTTAGCTAGGGTTAACTGTAAAAAACTCCACTCGTAAAACTCATCTTCTCTTCAGGGATTCTCACTCGAGTCCTTGCTATTTTTTGTGTAGAGGATAAATTTCTTCTTGGGTGTTTAGCAGTAAATATGTGCAAATACGCTTATTTATGGGTAAACGCTCTCGCTCAAGAACTACGCTAAAGCCTTAGCATAGTTCTTGCAAAGGTTAGCGGAAGCCATGAAGCCTGATTTGCATATGGGCGCTTGAATCAGGTGGAGCCAGTAGCGCAACCGGCCAAACATGTTTTACGTGTTTTGCCCCAGTTTAAGTTTTTATTTCCGAGGTCATTTAAGA
This sequence comes from uncultured bacterium, assembly GCA_964634665.1. Classification (GTDB taxonomy): domain Bacteria; phylum Deinococcota; class Deinococci; order Deinococcales; family Trueperaceae; genus JAHEBB01. The sequence goes on from CAZWJZ010000139.1 coordinate 478, forward strand.
CTTAAGACTAAGCTCTTTAAGTTCTTAGCTAGCAGCTTCGCAGCATTGATTTTCGGAAACATTCAAGGAGGCACAATGCCAAGTTTAAAACGCAGCCCTTTTGCTTTACTTATGATTCTTTTAATAAGTTGCGGAGCACCTTTAACTCAGCCTGCTGTTATTCCACCCAGCGAAACAGAAGCCGCAGGGCATCCTTTTGAAGAACTCGAGAAACTCGAGCGTCCGCTTGTTGCACGCTATTACCGTGTGGTTGAGTATGACCATAAGAATGAGCGGGTTCAGCATGTAGATGTGCAGGATTTTCGTTATGCACCACGTCAGTCTAGCTTTTCTGGCTATGAAACTTGGGATGTCCTTAAAACCCCGTGGCCTTGGGGTGTGCCTAGTGGCGATAAATGGCTGTATGTAACGCTTAATCGTGATGCTGAGATTGTGCTGGCTATGCCTAACTGGGCTAAAGCATCGGCTTGGCTAAACAGTTGGGAGCAGGGTAGCTCTTCAGCATTGAACGAAAAGGGCGATAAAGTTACGTATCAGACGTTTCGTAAGTCATTTCCTAAAGGTGAGATTAGCTTGCCTTCAGTGTTTGAAACTGAGTACACCCTGCTTATTGCTGAAAAAGGCGGTACACCCTCGACTGAGCCTGACTTGCCTGCTGGTGTGACAGAGCGACCTCAGCCGAATGAAACGTGCCCTGCTTGGTTAGCGAATAGTTGGCTTGCTGAAGGGGTTGATGGTCGTATGTATAAAACATGGCAACCCCAAATTGACCCTGTGTACTGGTGTTACTACCGCCATGAGCATGGTAGTGACCCTAGCTTGGTGGGCTATGAGCCTAGTTTTGATTATGTGGCTTATTATAATAATCGTCAAAATGAACGCCATGAAGGTTTTAAGGGCTTTGCCTTTAAAGAAAATGATGTGGGTTGGTACATAAATGTTCATGCTACTACAGGCATGCTGAGTCGCGCTTGTGTTCGTTTTCATACGGTTGTGTTTTTTGCACGTGATTTAAACACCGGTGAAAAGCTTTTAGAACTCTCTTACAAAGGTGATTATGGTGCAGCGGTATCTAACGCTAATGAAGATATTATTTTGCAACCCCAACAAGCTAACTGCCCAAATCAAAAAGCAATAGCGCAAGAAACCAACGCGCTGAAAGCCCTTAGGGTCTTTACAAATGGTAAAGACCCCGGTGATTACGAGCGTTGGCGTGGCGGCACCAATCGTTATTTAGGTATGAGCTTTCCTAACTGGAGTGCAGGCATGACCATAGATATACGCAACCCCATAACAGGTTGCAGTAACAAAGCCTGCTCACAAGCAAGCCTGACAGAACAAAGTGCAGAGCAACGCAGCATTGTTTTTCATGACTTAAGCTTTAGTTATAATAGTCTTTTAGATAAGTCAGATGGCGTAGCAGGAGATGGTTACTTTTACACAGACCCTTACGGTTACGTGCAAGATGATGACAGTCTAAATACCTTACGTCAGTATATAAACCCAAGCTTTAGTGCCAAGCTAGACGGTCACTACAGCACCCAAGATGCATGGCGAGGTTTATACAGCAAGTCAGACAAACAACCCCTATTAGAGCTAGAAGACGCCTTAGGAGAAATAAACTAAAGAAGCTCGAGTGTAGAGCAGGGTTTTAAAATAAGACTTCACCCCATTCATTTTTAAGCTGGATGGGGTGATTTTTGCTTAGATAAAACGCATTAATTTTTAATAATAATTTTTTGCTAGTCGCTCACACCTAGAGCGTATTTAACTAAGCTTATTAAACCTTAACTTAAGCGACCATCTGCCAAGCAAGCTTCAAACTGTTCAATGGTTTCTTTTATGCCTTGCTCTAAAGGGGTTTCTTTAATGCTTGTGTAGCGTTGGTAACTGTCATTAGCTAAGCCTTCAGGGAAAGGTAAGACTTTGCTTGTGCTTGTTATTTTGCTGCTGGGTCTTTGTTTTTCTATGACTTTAGCTAGTTCGTTTAGGGTTACGGGTTTTGTGCCTAAGTTAAACCCTACGGCACCACTTGTGGGTTTTGTTGCTGCTTCTATGAATTGTTTGGCAACGTCACTGGCAAAGTGAAACTGCATGGTACCACCAAAAGTCATATCAAAATCTTCGCCTTTGGCTGCCGCTAGCATGGCTTTTGTGGGTTCACTGGTTAAGCCTTGGTCACGCCCAACACCATAAACCGTGTAAGGGCGCAAAGTCACACTACTTATGCCATGATCTTGCCAGTAAACCCTTGCGCTACCTTCGTTAGCTTGCTTGTAAACACCATACAAAGTATCGGGTTTAAAGTCAGCATCTTCAGAAATTATGCCTTTTGGGTAATTTTCGGGTGCGCCATAAACCCCAATAGATGATGCGAGCGCAAGGTGTTTTATACCTGCTTGTCTGGCTGCTTCAAACATATTGATGGTGCCAACCACATTCACTCTTGCACCCATTATGGGGTCTGCTTTGCAAAAAGGTATTTGCAGCGCTGCTAAATGCAAAATATGCGTAATGCCGTTATCATTAATCACTTTATTAACTTGCTCGGGGTTGGTTAAGTCACCTTTTACAAAGCTAATTTTTTCTTGCTCTTCAGGGCTCATAAGCAGGTTTAAGCGACTTCGATTTTCACTTAAATCAAAACTAACAACCTTAACGTCATCTTTTAACAAATGACTTAGCGCCCAAGCGCCAATGCAACCCATAGAACCTGTAATAAGAAATGTTTTTGACATCTTATGGCCTTTCTTTTTAAAGACTTAAACGCGGTCTAAGACCGTTGAAACCAATACCAACTCCGGTGGCGGTACAAAGCTTGCATTTAGGTGACCGGCTTTGGTTTTAAACCATCTTGTTACTAAGGCGACCCATAGAAGCAACTTCAACAACCGTTTCATCGCCAGCTTTCATCCAGACTTTAGGATTCATGCCCATAATGACACCCTCAGGAGTACCTGTAGAAATAATGTCACCAGCTTCAAGGGTCATGTACTGACTTGCGTAACTCACTATTTCAGCAACAGAAAAAATCAAGTCAACAGTATTTGAATCTTGCCTGAGTTCACCATTTAACCAACAGCGAAGCTGCATGTTAGTGGGGTCACCTGCTTCATCTGACGTGACTAGATAAGGGCCAATAGGCATAAACTTATCAAGACTTTTACCAAGTAGCCATTGCCCTGAGCGGAATTGTAAATCACGCGCACTTATATCATTACCATTGCAATAACCAAGCACATAATTAAGCGCATCAGCTTCAGATACATTCTTAGCTTGCTTGCCCATAACAACAACTAGTTCAGCTTCATAATCATATTCAACAGCGTTACTTGGTAAAGGTACATCTTCATTAGGCGCAGCTAGAGAGTTATTGAATTTGGAGAACAAGACAGGACTGGTGGGTTCTGCCATGCCTGATTCTTTAGCATGACGAGCGTAGTTAAGACCAACGCATAAGATTTTGCCAGGCTTAGGCACGCAAGCACCTAGCACTAAAGAGGCTTCATCTAGATAATCTGCATCTGAAGCTTTAGCTAAATCTGATCTTAACTGACCCAACGCTGCGCTACCCTGCGCAAAAAAGGCATCGGGTGTTAAAGAGGCTTTTACAATACCCGTATCTGTTTTTATGCCTAGTGCCAACTGATTATCTTGCTGAAAGGTTAATAGCTTCATTCTTAAACCTGCTTTCTTTAGACTAACTGTTTACTTTATTAAGTACTTGTATCATACAAATAATCAAGGAATGAAGTCGATGCTCCATCTTCCCTTGTACGGACAGTAATTATGTCTAAAGCAAGAAAGCCTGATAGCATAAGTCTTATGCATAAACTATTTGACTTAAAGGGTAAACAAGCTCTCGTGACAGGCTCGAGTAAAGGTATTGGTTACGCTATTGCTGAAGGGCTAGCAGAGGCAGGCGCTAGTGTTATTTTAAATGCGCGTAATGAAGATCGTTTAGCAGCAGCGCAAGCGCAGTTTGAAGCCAAAGGCTTTCAGGTTAGTTCAAAAGCTTTTGATGTTACGCAGCCTGAAGCTATAAAGGCGGCACTTGCTGATACTCATATAGACATTCTTGTTAATAATGCGGGTATGCAAATTAGGGGCGCACTAGAAGATTTTGAACTTGATGACTGGCGTTTACTCATGGAGACAAATATAAATTCAGTCTTTTATATGAGTCAAATAGTGGCTAAACAAATGATTAAAAGGGGTAACGGCAAAATAATAAATATAGGTTCTGTCAATTCACAAACCGGCCGACCCACCATAGCGCCTTATGTTGCGTCAAAAGGTGCTGTTATGAATTTAACCAAAGGCATGGCAATAGACTGGGGTCCAAAAGGACTGCAAGTTAATGCTATAGGCCCTGGTTATTTTAAAACAGAACTCAATCAAGCACTCGTAGATAACCACGAATTTTCAAGTTGGCTAACAAACAGAACCCCAGCGAGACGCTGGGGTGATTTAGAAGAACTCAAAGGTGCAGCTATTTTCTTAGCTTCACAAGCCTCAAGTTTCATGAACGGACATATGCTTTATGTAGACGGAGGTCTACTCGCACAGTTATGAACTCACAACTTCCTCAAGTGCTCTAAGCTGCTCGTAAAGCTCGAGTTGTTCTTTGCTGGGGTCTTTTGGAGTGATGACTCTTATTTCTGCTATTTCGTCACCACGATTGCCATCTTGTTTAGGCCAGCCTTGACCTTTCAGTCTTAAGCTTCTGCCTGAGGGTGTGCTTTTGGGTAAAGTCATTTCGACATCACCATCTAAGGTGGGTACGCGTACGCTGCCACCTAGTACGGCTTTGTAGTCAGGTACATCTACCACAACACGAATAGTGTCGCCATCTAATTTAAAGTTGCTGTGCTTTTTGAGCTTTAAGATGAGGTAAAGGTCACCACCGCTGGGTGCTTGACCTCTTAAACGCAGTTTTGAACCGTCACGTGCGCCTTTGGGAATATTTATGTCTAAACGACGACCATTCACAGTTATGCTGGTTTCGCCACCATGGTAGGCCTGCATCAGGTCAATATCTAGATTGGCTTCCATGCGTTGAGGTGCTCTTTGTTGACCAAAGGTACCAAACGGGTCTGCACTTGTGCGTCTGCCCCCCGCACCACTAAAGCCCCCACTGCCAGTGAAAAGAGTTTGAAAAAAATCACTAAAGCCAGCAAAATCTTCTGGGTTGACATTGCCACCAAAGCCACCTGCCCCAAAAGGAGGCTGCCCACCTGCTGTGCCGTACTGATCGTAGAACTTACGTTTTTCTTCGTCTTGTAGCACCGTGTAAGCTTCGTTTATTTCTTTAAATTTTTCTTCAGCTGCAGGGTTATTAGGGTTTTTATCAGGGTGATGTTTAGCGGCAAGCTTACGAAAAGCGCTTTTGATTTCTTTTTGCGAAGCGGACTTATCTACACCTAGTAATTTGTAGTAATCTTTGTATTGAGACACGAGACACCTCCTTTCAGGGGGAAACCTGGTTCCTTGACTTTGATTTAATCTGCGTAAACAACAACCCTTGCTACCCGAATCACACGCTCATCTTTCATAAAGCCTGATTCAAATACTTGGGCAATTTTGCCTTTTAGCGCTTCGTCTTCTGTAGGCATGGCAGTTAGGGCTTCATGAAGTTCAGGGTTGAAATCATCTCCTGCTGCGCCCATTTCTTTTATGCCGACACTCTCTAAATTCCTTTTTAAGCTTTCACGTACTTGCTCAATACCAGGAATGATGCTGCTAGGGTCTTTACCTGCAGCTTCAAGAGCACGACGCAGGTCATCATAAACAGGAATGACACTCAAAATAACGCTATCTGCACCCTGATTACGGGCACGTTCAACATCTGCACTTACCCGACGGCGGATGGTTTGCATTTCAGCAAGCGCACGCATGTGCTTGCCTTTGAAATCCTCAGCTTCGGCTTGGGCTTTCTCTAAGGCTTCTTGCGTTTTGCTGAGTTCACTTCTGAAAATATTAATCTCGTCATCCTCGCTCGAGCTTGCCTCTTCGGTCAGGTCTTCTAGTGTTTGTGCTTCTGTTTCTATGTCTTCTAATAAGTCTTCTTGGTTTTCATTTTCATTCATAGGCTTTTTCCTTTAGATTGGCTAGTTTTTACAGAATGCGCCTTTTTAGAGCGCATTCTGTCAAGGGCTCTAAAAGCCTAAGGTTTAGTCGGCTGGTTTAAAGTCAGCATCGATGACATCTTCGTCATCATCGGCACTGCTATCTGCAGCAGCACTAGCATCGCCAGCTTCTTTTGGAGCGTTAGCTTGCTGGAATGCTTGTAGTTTGGCAGCAACTGCTTGAGTAGCTGCTTCTAGACTGGCTTTGTCAGCACTGCTACTAGCTAATGCAACTTCAGCTTCGGCAATGGCGTCTTTGAGGCTTGCTTTGTCAGCGTCGCTAGCATTTTCGGTTTCATCTAAAATGCGCTGCGCTTGTGATTTCATGCTTTCAAGCTGATTTTTAGCTTCAGCGCTTTCTCTAGCTTTTTGGTCAGCCTCAGCGTTAGCTTGGGCTTCGGTAACCATACGATCAACTTCTTCATCACTTAAAGTAGTTGTGTTTTGAATAGTGATGTTGGCTTCTTTACCTGTTGATTTTTCTTTAGCGGTTACGTGAAGCACACCATTCGCATCAATATCGTAAGTAATTTCAACTTGGGGCATACCTGCCATCATCGGAGGAATACCATCTAGTTTAAAACGACCTAAAGATTTATTGTCATTTGCCATGCTGCGTTCACCTTGAAGTACGTGTACTTCTACGCCTGTTTGATTGTTTTCGGCGGTAGTGAAGGTTTCTGACTTTTTAACAGGAACGGTGGTGTTGCGGTCAATAAGTTTGGTGAAAACGCCACCTTTGGTTTCAACACCAAGTGAGAGTGGGGTTACATCTAAAAGAACAATGTCATCAACATCACCTGTTAGAACACCCGCTTGAACAGCAGCACCAAGCGCAACTACTTCGTCTGGGTTAACAGTTTGGTTGGGTTCTTTACCAAGAATGCCTTTTACAATGGCTTTAACTGCGGGAACTCGAGTTGAGCCACCCACCAAGATAACTTCATCAATTTCGCCTTTAGAGAGTTTTGCGTCTTTAATGGCTGCTTCGACAGGGCCTTTGATGCGGTCAAGTAAAGGCTTGATGATTTCTTCGAATTTGCTGCGGCTTAGTTTCTTTTCTAGGTAAAGAGGTGCGTTTGAAGCTGGGTCCATGGCAATGAAAGGCAAGCTAATGGTGGTTTCAGGTAAGCCTGAAAGCTCAATTTTCGCTTTTTCGCTTGCTTCAATAAGACGCTGTAAGGCTTGCTTATCTTTACGAAGGTCAACGTTATATTCTTTTTGGAAGTCATCTGCTAACCAAGTCACAATGGCATAGTCAAAGTCACTACCACCAAGATGAGTGTCACCACTGGTTGAGCGTACTTCAAAGACGCCGTCGCCTACTTCTAAGATACTTACGTCAAAGGTACCACCACCAAGGTCAAAGACCAATACGGTTTCATTACCTTTTTTGTCTAAACCATAAGCAAGGGCAGCAGCAGTTGGTTCGTTAACAATACGCAATACTTCTAAACCAGCAATGCGGCCTGCATTTTGGGTAGCTTCACGCTGAGAGTTATTAAAGTAAGCAGGTACGGTAATAACGGCTTTGGTGATTTTTTCGCCTAAGATAGCACTGGCATCATCAACGAGTTTTTGAAGCACCATAGCACTGATTTCTTCAGGGGTGTATTTTTTGTCATCTATAACAAAACGAACACCACCGTCGTCACCTCTTACAACTTCGTAAGGGCTACGTTCTGCTTCTTTTTTAATTTCATCCCATGTTTGACCCATGTAGCGTTTCATTTCAAACAAGGTGTTTTTTGCATTAAGTACAGCTTGACGTTTGGCAACCTGACCAACCATGCGGGTTTCATCTTTAAAAGCAACGACAGAGGGGGTAGTGCGATTTCCTTCAGTGTTTACAAGAACAGTGGGTTCGCCACCTTCCATAATGGCAATAACACTGTTTGTGGTTCCAAGATCAATTCCTACGGCTTTAGCCATTTTTCTTACTCCTTTATTAGTAACGGATTTGTTTATTTGTGCGCCAATAATCTGATATAACAAGACGCAAGTCTTTCACGCAAAAGAGTATAGCAATCAAACTAACCATTGTCAATAGATATGAGTGTGGTTGTATCAAGTTTGACTCTTGCCTGAGTATTTATCACGCCATTTTAAAAGCTCGAGTATGAAACAAAAGAGTGAAAAGTGAAAAGTATCTTCCTTTTTCCATCTTCCCATTTTAATTTTTTACATGTTAATCTTTCAGCCATGAAACGACTCGGATTACTAGGCGCAGGCACAGTAGGTTCAGCTTTAGCACAACTGATAAACACAAGAAACCTAAACGCAACTATAAGCAAAGTACTTGTGCGCGACACAAGCAAAACACGTGAAGGCATAAAGCCAGAAGCACTCACCACAAACCCACAAGAAGTCTTAGACAACTGCGACATTCTTGTAGAACTCATGGGCGGCACAGAGCAAGCTGGTGACTTAACTTTAGAAGCCCTAAAAGCAGGCAAAAGCGTAGTAACAGCTAACAAAGCCGTACTCGCAGAACGCTGGCAAGAACTCGAGCCCTACCTCAAAAAAGGTCAAGTTCATTTCGAAGCAGCTGTCATGGCAGGTACCCCCGTTATTGGTCCTTTAACAAATGCACTACGCGGCTCGAGTCCGCTGGAACTTCACGCTATTCTTAATGGCACGTGTAACTACATGCTTAGCGAATTAGAAAATGGGGTTAGTTACCAAGATGCTTTAGCGGAGGCGCAACGCTTAGGTTACGCAGAAGCAGACCCCACGCTAGATGTAGGTGGTTTTGATGCAGCGCATAAACTCACAGTCTTAGCGCGCCTTGTGTTTGACCCGAAGGTAACTTGGGAAAGTGTCGAAGCCAATACCAAAGGAATACAAGCTTTAAGCCCTCAAATGATGCAAGATGCCATTAATAAACAAGGCCGCATTCGCTTACTTGGTTCTATTTACCCACAAGCAAATGCATGGCAAGTTAAAGTAAGACCTGTTTTCTTGCCTTTAAGCCACCCTATGGCAACCGCTGCAAGCAACAAAAATGCCCTCTTTTTTAAAGGGGATGCTATAGGGGATGTATTCATAACGGGTGCAGGAGCAGGGGGTAAAGAAACCGCTAGCGCTGTACTTGCAGACATTATGAATGTACTAGAAAACAAACTCGGCCCAAGCTTACTTGCGCAGGCTGCAGCTGTACCTAAAAGTGCAGACATTGAGGTTTTAGAAGAAATAAACTAAAGAGCATGAAACAAACTTGGGAATACTTATCTGTCCGCTTTCAGTTTAAAGGTCTAGGTGTAACCAAAGAATTCATGAACCTAGCTGTAGATGGTGCAAAACTCAACCCCATTGAAAAGGATGTGGTGAATACCTTGCCAGAACTACTTGCCGTGGTAGGTAATGACGGTTGGGAATTAACAACTCACATTGTTATGAGTGACGCTTACCACCTAATGCATTTTAAGCGCCCAAAAGACGCTTAATGTGACAAGGCTAAAATCATACTAAGGCAGGATGACGGCAAGGCAGAAACTTACTAAGCTAGGGCTCATGACTCACACAGCTTTAGAATACCTATCTGTCAGATTCTCCTTTAAAAGCCGAGCTAGAAACCAAGAATTCTCATACCTAATGGTAGACGGCACAGCCATGACGCCAGACTACGAAGAGCGCTTAGTGCGCACGCTACCCGAACTCCTCATGGCTGTAGGCGATGACGGTTGGGATTTAATTACCCACACCACAACCAGCGCAGGACACTACATGCATTTCAAGCGCCTTAAATTAGCAGAAGAGCAAGCTGCGCTTAAAGATAACGCTAGTGAAGCACAAGAATAAAAGACTAAGACCACACTCGAGCCTGTAAGCAAACTAAACTTCAAGGAATAAAAAAACACCCTATGCTTCAATAAGATGATCATAGAGCAAAAAGAATGGATTGTGCATCCAGTTACAAGCACAGCTTATAAGCTCTAACAAAAGCATGAAAAAAAACACCCTATGGAAAGCAAACCATAGGGAAGGAGATGGGGAATCAACGTACTTAAGCTAAAGCTTAACGCCCGAATGTTACAAAAATGTTACAAAAGCATAAAAAAATAGACCTGAAGCCCACTAAAGCTCGAGTATCTTGAGAAGAGCATTAAGCACAGCCCTTCGTATTAGCTAAAGAAGACTGCTGATAGGAACTTAATAATTTTGTAATAGCTAAAGCTTTATAGCTTGCAGGCAAGCTTTTTGACATGCTATTGCAATGTCTATTGCATATATTATTGCTTTAGCTGTCATTCTTAGCTTTGTCTTTTACATTTTACCTACAGATGATTAGGAATGAAGATTAAATAACCTCCAGAACTGGGGAGGCTCAGAGAAGCAAAAG
>CAZWJZ010000140.1:0-10917 GCA_964634665.1 uncultured bacterium
TGGCTTATGAGCAACTTATAGCTGAAGGTTATTTTGAAACCCAAAAAGCTAAGGGGACTTTTGTTAGTAACGACCTCTCACAGTTAAGCAAGCCAACTAAACACTCGAGTCTTACATCATCTAATTTAGATATTTCACTTTCAACTTATGCTGAAACTGCGCTTAACCTAAAGCCTGCTGGCGGCATGACTTATACAGTTCAAGCAGAGTTAAATTTGCGCTATGGCTTGGCAAAATTTGACCCTAAGCTCATGACTTTGTGGAAGAAGTACTTAAACCAAGCAGCAAACAAATTAGATATTAATTATGGTGATGCACAAGGTGATTATCATTTAAGAGAAGTACTCAGTCAATACTTGCAGCAGTACCGCTCGGTGAATTGCACCGCTGACACTATTTTAATAACAAGTGGCTCGCAACAAGCCCTCTTTTTAATTAGCCTAGCTTTGCTTAATAAAGGTGACAAAGTCATTGTAGAAGAACCTTGTTATCAGGGTGCCACTAAAGTCTTTACGGCGTACAACGCTGAACTCATTTATACAAACGTGGATGAAGAAGGCATGACGTTACCCAGCAAAGCCGCAAAACTAGCTTATATAACACCGTCTCATCAGTTTCCAACAGGCACAGTCATGTCACTAAGCCGCAGGCTTGAGCTTTTAGACTGGGCTAGGCAACACCATGCTTTTATCATTGAAGATGATTACGATAGCGAATACCGCTACGAAGGCAAACCCATAGCTGCGCTTCAAGGCTTAACCGAAATGCAAAATGTCATTTATGTTGGTACTTTCTCAAAAACCTTGTTTCCTTCTTTAAGGCTTGGCTTTATGGTGCTACCAGAAGCGTTAATGGAAGCCTTTAAATCACTTAAATGGTTGAGTGATAGGCAAAACTCGAGCCTTGAGCAAACTGCACTAGCAAGTTTTATTGAAGAAGGTCAGTTTGAGCGGCATTTAAGGCGTACTCGAGTTTTGAATGCTGGCTTTAGAAAGGTTTTACTGGCTGCCTTAGCTGAGCATTTTGGCGATAGCATAGAAGTAATGGGGAGTAATGCAGGTATTCATATTTTGGTTTGGTTCAAGAATCTTGATGCTTCATTAGAAACTCTTATTACGCAAGAAGCGCAAAGTAAAGGGGTTGGGCTTTACCCAATTTCAATGTGTTACTATGTAAAGCCTAAGCGCTTAGGCTTTCTAATTGGTTACACCGCCTTATCAGAAGAACAAATACGAGAAGCTATTAGAAGACTAGCCAAAATCATTACCTCATTATGAGTAAACTCTGATAACTTAGTAAACCAAATCTAGCCAAAACCTAAGCAAAACCGCATAAGGCACTTGTTATTATGTATGTAAGGTCAAAAACCAAGGGAAATGTCAACTATTTTACCTAGGTTTAATAACCGACAAAACAGATTTACTGAATGAGTAAAACTGTAGTTCAAGAAAAGGAGGTCAGACATGACCAGCACCACAAAAACACAACCCAAACCAATCGAAGTATGGCAACAAGACAGTCAACAGCAAGACCTCTGGCTTTTCACCAACGGCATCATGGTTAACTCAGCAGCTTTAAAAGAGCGCGAAAGTTACTTTGATATCATCCGCATACATAATCAAGATCACAGCAAGCACGACTCATACAAGCCCATACACTCGAGTCTTTAATTTAACTTCTAAGAGCAGCACCTCTTTACTTGGGGTGTTGCTTTTCTTTTTTAATCCTAATGTCTATTTTTACCTAACAATAACTACTCAAGGCATTTATCGAAAGAAAACAAATTAACACGAATTAGCTCAAAACTTTTCGCAACGCATCTTCCTCTACCCTATGCCCCGTAAATAGTTCAAAAGCGTCTATGCCTTGATAAAAGAACAATTCATAACCACTCAGAGCGTCTAGTTTAGCTTCTTTTGCATTTAGCAAAAATTCGGTCTCAAGTGGCGTATAGACGGCGTCAAATGCCCAGCTTTGCCCACCAATTAACTGTTTCGGCATAGCGCAACCCGGATACTGGTACATACCTAAGGGTGTGCAGTTTATAAGCCCGTCAACATTCACTAAGTCAGGCAGATCGCTAGGCTTATGAGCAGACGCAGTTAGATTTACCTTAGCAAGTTCAGCTACTAGGGTTTCAGCTTTAGCTAAGTCAGTATCAACAATGAAAAGGCTTGTATCCGCATCAATTTCTTTTAAAGCAAAGGCGACTGCTTTACCTACACCACCAGCACCAAGCATTAAAACTTTGCCTGCATTAACGTTACCAAAGTTAGCTCGAAAGGCTTTTATAAAGCCAGAGTAATCAGTGTTGTAAGCCGTATTGTCTTGGAAGCGAACAGTGTTCACAGCGCCAACTTGTCGCATTGCTTCATTAGGCACCGTAACGAGCCTAGCGACTTTCTCTTTTATAGGATGAGTAACATTTACACCCCTAAATCCTTCATTAGCTGTTCGTTTAAGGGCTTTTTCAATCGTTTCATGACCAAGGTCATTAAGATCAAACAAGTCATAACTCACCTCAAGGCCACTCAGGTGCCCAGCCAAAACATGAAGTCGAGGTGCTTGAGAGCGACTAATACCCGCACCAAAAAGACCCAAGCGAATCCTCTCCATCAAAACTCCTCTAGCTTGAAAAAGACAAAACCCTGCGTCAAAGGCTCACGGTAAATCGGACTTGGCTTTGCCACATATTCATTTATAATCACGGAACAACTACACAATGGTTTCACAGCGCAAATCATAACGGTTTAAACTCAGCAGGTACACTCGAGCCTTGCTTAGCTTGCCTAAATTTGGCTTTAATAGCTGAGCAAATAAGCTTAAACCTCTTAGTTCAAATTGTTAATATGTTTGAGTCTTAGCGATATGTGAAAGTCAAAAAAGCTAGAGTTAAGGGTATTTTTACATGATGAGGGTAGGTAAACTTTAATGCGAGCAGCAAGGTCAGATAAAAACAACGTAAGCATTGCTGTGGTTGGCGCAGGACTTATAGGACGCCGTCATGTTGAACGAATACAAAGCAGCCCCAGTTGTACGCTCGCAGCCGTTGTTGACCCTAGTCCAAATGCCAAAGAAATGGCAAAGCAAGCAGACGTACCTTACTTTGAAACACTCGAGTCTTTGCTTAGCAAGCTGTCGCCTGACGGTATTATTTTAGCTACACCTAATCAGCTTCATGTTGAACAGGCACTAGCTTGTCTTAGCGCTAACATTACGACTTTAATTGAAAAACCTGTTGCTGCTACTATGAAAGATGGTTTAGCTTTAGTTGCTGCTGAAAAAGCGTCTCAGGCCAGTATTTTGGTTGGGCATCACCGAGCACATAGCCCCATTATGCAAGAGGCTCTATCCCTCATCAGTTCGGGGGTTTTGGGTGACCTTGTAGCTGTTACGGGTAACGCCATGTTTTATAAGCCTGAAAGCTATTTTCAAGCAGCCCCTTGGCGTACGCAGCTTGGTGGCGGACCCATTCTTATAAACATGATTCATGAGGTTCATAATCTAAGAATGCTTTGTGGTGAAATTGACGCAGTGCAAGCCTTTAGTTCAAATAAAACACGAGGTTTTCAGGTTGAGGATACCGTTGCAATTAACTTGCGATTTAAAAAGGGTGTCCTTGGCACGTTTATGTTGTCAGATGCAGCTGCAACGGCAAAAAGTTGGGAACAAACCTCGCAAGAGGACAAAAGCTTTGCGGCCTACCCGTACGAAGATTGTTACCTGCTTGCAGGCACAAAAGGTTCACTTGAGATGCCTACTATGCGCTTAAAAACTTATTCGTCTGAGGCTTCGTGGTGGCAACCTTTTGAGTTAACTACCCTAACGCTACTACGAAGTGACCCTTTGGTTGCGCAACTCGAGCATTTTTGTCAGGTCATTCGGAACGAAACTAAACCTCTTGTGAGTCTTTATGATGGGCTTCAAAATCTTAAAGTGGTGGAAGCTATTGCTAGCTCAGCTGTACGTAGTGAAGTAGTTAGCTTAGAGCCCTAAAAAAATTTATTCTAGTCTGGGACAAAAGCAAAACATATTCATTGTATTTCCAGAAAAGGTTGCACCAAAAAGGCTTTTGACTTTGGCTCCTTTATTAAGGGAGCTGTCCCTTTGGGACTGAGGGATTAAGAATGAGTACGAAAAGTTAATGGTGCAATAGTTATTGGAAATGCAATCAATAAAGGTTTTCTTAGGATAAGCAGACAAAAATGTGCACCTCGACAGGCCTAAAACAATTTTAAATGCAGACAAAAACTGTCCCAACAGCTCACGTTTTGCTGATACCTAGCTGCACTATTAAAACAAAATAGTTCTTCTCTTAGAGAATTGACAGGTATGTCATTTTTAGTTATAGTCACTCCACTCGATAAGATCGGTTTTATAGCTTTTTTAATCATTCTATTGCCTACAGTACGGGCACTGGCAAAAACCAGAGCTTGCAGCATTAACCATGATTTGACAAACAGCAACGATCTATCTTGAATAAACGCTTGATAGGAGAACCCCTATGCATAAAGTATTCACGCGCCGTATTCTGCTCATCGCGAGCCTAGTACTCATAAGCTCACTACTTTCAGGAGTTTTAGCACAAAATATTAGCCTTCGCATGTCTACACCAGCTACCGAAACTGACCAACGTTCCGTTGCACTAGCAACTGTCTTCGGTCCAGCTGTAGCTGACTTTGCAAGTTACGAACCGCACTACAACGCCTCACTAATAGCTCAAGGCAGCGAACTCGAATCTATTGCTACTGGTGATCTTGAAATGTCTATTACATCAGCTCAAGAATTAGCTACCTTCTTTCCTGAGTTCTCCATTTTTGCGACTGGCTATGTGCATCAGGATGCAGCTCATCAGGTACGTGTTTTTAATGACTCGCTAATGGATCCTTTTAAACAAAAAGTTGAAGATGAACTTGGTGTTAAGCTACTCGCCGTTATGTATCTTGGTCGTCGGCATGTGAATTTAAGATTCACTCGTGATGAAAGAAATGTAATGACACCTGCTGATCTTGCTGGCGTAAACCTACGCATGCCAGGTTCAGATGCATGGCAGTTCCTTGGTAGTGCGCTGGGTGCTAACCCAACCCCAATGTCCTTCACTGAAGTCTACACAGCTCTGCAGACAGGCTCTGTTGATGGGCAAGATAACCCTCTACCAACCGTTGTTGACTCAAAATTCTATGAAGTCACCAAACAAATCGCATTAACCTCGCACCTTGTTGACCTGAATTATATTGCTTTCTCAAAAGAAGTGTGGGACAGCCTAAGTGCTGAGCAGCAAGCCATCGTTCAAAAAGCTGCTGAAGATGCTGCGGAATCTGGTCGTCAAGCACAATTACAAAAAGAAGAAGAACTTGTTGCTTTCTTAGAAGAGCAAGGTCTTGAAATCTACGAGCCTGACCTAACTGCCTTTCGTGAGCATGTTCAAGCTCAATATGTGGGTTCTGAATTTGCTGAAGCTTGGCCAGAAGGTGTACTCGAGCAAATCAACGCACTGGGTAATTAAGCTAGTTGAGTTTTAAAAAGTGATACTTGTCAATCTAACCTCCCCTATCTTGGGGAGGTTTTTATAATGGTATTAATACTTAAGGCCTAATGTTTATAAGTCTGAATTACCCATGCTTAGTCATTTAGCAAACGTGTAAAAACTAAAAGCCCTTATAATAAAACCTTTTGGTTAGGTGGTAAATGAGCACAGTAATAAAACAATTCCGCCGATTCGCAGATGCGGTAGCTGCCCTACTTATGCTAAGCATATTTGTAACCTTTATTTTACAGGTAGCTGTGCGCTACTCAGCCCGACTAAGCTGGATTGCTGACGCACTGCCCATACTCGAGCCTAGCAATTTTGGTTGGACGTTAGAGTTTTGTCTTGCCTTGTGGGTGTGGTTAATCTTTTTTGCTAGTTCTTTTGTTGTTCGTGATCAAGATCATGTGACGTTTGATATTCTTTATCTTGCGGTTCGCCCGCGTGTTCGCAAGTGGTTTATTGTCATTGGTGGGCTAGCCATCATTATTGCCTTGGTATTATCCATTTCTCCCACACTAGACCGCTTTTATATTTTAAGACTTAAGAGAACCGCAACGCTATCTAATCTTTTTGGCGATTGGATTCGCATGCGTCATATCTATATGATTTACATTATTTTTCTAGTCGTTATTCCTGCAAGGTACGCTTTACATATTTGGCAAACCTTTCGACATGGTGATGAAGCAGCAGAGAAAAATAACGAAGGGCAAGCAACATGAGCCTTGAGTTTATTCTTTGCATTGCAGCCCTTTTTGTCTTAGCAGGTATTGGTATACCTATTGCCTACTCGATTCTGGTTGCTTCCATTGTTTACCTAGCCGTTGGTGGTGAAAGTATTGGGGTTGCTGGCAAAGTCTTACTGGACGGGCTCTACCAAGGCTTTATCATCTTGGCAGTTCCTTTGTTTATTGTCGCAGCAAACATAATGAATGCAGGAACAATTACGGACCGGCTCTTAAGATTTTGTGTCGCTTGGGTGGGTCGTTTTCGTGGTGGCTTAGGTCATGTGAACGTGGTTGCTTCCCTCATATTTTCAGGCATGTCTGGTTCAGCTGTTGCTGATGCTGCTGGCATTGGCAAAATCATTATTGACATGATGACAAAATCAGGTCAGTATCCTCGTGGCTACGCTGCTGCCATCACCGCAGCATCCGCAACAATTGGCCCAATTATTCCGCCATCCATTCCTATGGTGCTTTACGCCCTTGTTTCCAACACCTCAATTGGCTATCTCTTTCTTGGTGGCATCATCCCTGGTCTCTTTATGGGTGTAGTGCTTATCGCAATGAACACCTATATTTCTCACCGTCGTGGCTTTGCTTTAGAAGACCCTGTACCTTTAAAAGAATTACCAAAACACACCTTTAATGCCATTCCAGCTTTAATGATGCCCGTCATTCTGCTTTATGGCATTTATGGTGGTGTTACAACCCCCACTGAGGCTGCAGCTGTTGCGGCCCTATACGCCTTAGTTTTGGCCGCACTATTTTACAGAGCGCTATCCTTGAAAAAATTCTTTAGCATTTTGGTAGAAAGTGCCCGTTCATCTGCAGCAATTGGTCTAGTCATTGGTGGTGCACTTATTTTGAATTATGTCGTTGCCTCTGAGAATATTCCAAGTCGCATGGCTGAAGCTTTAGTTGGGTTAGATGTAGCCCCCATTGTATTTATTTTAGGTGTAAATCTACTGCTACTTTTACTTGGCTGTGTACTTGACGCAACAACCATCATTCTCGTTATCATCCCACTATTTATTCCAACCTGCCAGCTCTTAGAAATAGATCTTGTACATTTTGGTGTCGTGGCAGTTGTAAATTGCATGATTGGGCTCATAACCCCCCCTTACGGCATCTTGCTATTTGTAATAAATGCCGTAACCCGCATACCCCTTGGTGAAATCATTTCTGAAATCTGGCTCTTTTTTGCAGTGCTAGTCTCAGCTTTACTTGTCATGATTTTATTTCCAGAGATTGTACTCTGGCTACCCAAGCAATTTGGCTATGCCCCGCTGCCTCTATAAAAAGCTAGTTTAAGAAATCACAAGTTGCAGCTCAAAATAAGCTCCTCAGTTAAAGCTGTAGCACAAGCACTTCGCATTCAATCTCCACTACGATTCAGCATCCGTTTCAGAAGTGAGTCTCTCATCCACATTAGTCTTCATAAGTTCTCTTAGCACAATCGTTGCAAATGAACCCTTCGGCAATGAAAAATGTGCGGTGTAACCATCGTCATGAGGTTCAATAGAGGCATCTTTAAAAACAAGACGTGTTAAACGCCTATCTCCCACTCGAGCTTGAAAGTCTGACCATGTTAAACCGAGCAGCTCGAGTATTTCTTTTTCGCGTTGTCCTGCTTGGGCTTCTGATAGTTTTATTTTTTGCCGTAAAGGGGTAGGGTAGCGCTTATTTCGAAGCGTTTTGCGCGTTCGTTTTCTGTTTCTAACTCAACGCGGAATACGCCACCGGTGTCGTGTTTTTTTGCCCAATCTCCAAGAATAACTTGGTTGAAGAGTTGGTCTTTTGTGCGTGCTGCTAGCATCTTGTTGAATAGCTGTGACTGCAGGGCAGTGTCAAAGAAGATTTTTAGTTGCTTTGAACCTGATACTTTTTTCGCCCTTAATGAGTTTGTAGCCGTCAATGGCATTGGAGTTATAGCGGCCAAACCGTTGAGGGCCAAAATAATTTGGAAGTCTAGTTTGGCTTAATTTAAGCAAAGTTTCTTTGCCATTAGCCGCTGCATCTGCGTTTTAGTCTTTAACACGAATCTTAAAGCAGTTAGCTCTTAAATGCTCTAGCAAATTTATTTTTATGCCTTGTAGTTGCTAAGACTGTTACGCCTTCTAAATCATCAAGTTTAGTTATTTTGTCTTCAAAGCTTGCAGGAATGCTAAGCCATTGTCTGCTTATAGCGTACTTATCTTTTAGGCCTGCCACGCCAATATCATGTTCTTTAAGACCTGCTTCAAGGAGACTTCTAAGCACATCTCGGGTGCTTAAGCCTTGCTTTTCAAAAAACACGTAACTGTGAGTTCCAGTTCCCTGCGCTTCATATAAAGGAATCTCTTCAACCCAAAAATCTTCTAGATTTTCACGAATTATGCCACCGGTTCCTTTAGTATCACTTAGAGCAGGCAAATCTGCCCAGTTAAATTTCAGGTTCTCAAAAACAGCTTCATCCATAGCATCACACTATCCTTTTTTACTGCAAAGCTGTCAAGCCTGAATAAGTTACACTATGCACAATGCAATCAACTTACCTTTTCCCTTTAGAACAAGAATTATGGTTTCAGGCTTTAAGCGAATTACATGAGGATTTAGAGAATAAGCTAAACCCAGAAAAAAGTTATAAAAACCTGTTAAGGCAACTAACAAATGCGCGCTACGAAAACGTAAGTCACGCTTTTGCTGACAGTCTTATTTATAAGAACTCGAGCTTAAGTGAATCGCTTATGCAAGGCGCGTTTAGTCAAGGACTCGAGCTTGCTGCTTTAGCAGATTTGGAACTTATAACGGGCTGGCTTAGAAGAGACTGGCATGATGAAAGTGTTTTACTTAGCAAAACCTCTCTTGTTCCCCTTGAGCAGCTTAGCAATTCGACTTCAGATAGTCACATAACAAGCATGATTCAAAAATTGCGTGGCAATGTTGGTGATTTATGGCAGCATTTACAAAGCCATTACAAGCAACACGGCACAGGGCTATTGGCAAAATACAGGGCTTTTAAGTACTCTCATCAGAAGCTTGAAGGAATTGAACATCCTGTAGATATATCCTTAACGCAACTTCAACAGCTCGAGTCTCAAGTTAGCAGCTTGAAGGCTAATACTGAGGCTTTTTTGAAGGGTTTTTTAGCGCAGCATTGTTTGCTTTATGGACCGCGGGGTAGTGGTAAATCAACAGCGGTTAGAGCTTTACTTAAAGACTATGCTTCTGCTGGTCTTAGGCTTGTTGAGCTTGCAGCTTACGAGCTTAATGACTTAGAAACTCTTATGGAAACCCTTAGAGGCAGACCTCATTACTACATTATTTTTGTAGATGACTTAAGTTTTGATGCTGATGATAATAGTTATCAGCCTCTAAAAACCCTACTTGAGGGCTCGATTACTCAAAAACCAAGGAATACGCTTATTTATGCGACAAGTAACCGTCGTAATTTAGTGAAAGAGCAATTTACGGATAGACCTGACCCTTTAAATGATGATGTTCATGGTTGGGACACCCAAAATGAAAAGTTAGCCTTGTCAGATCGATTTGGCTTAAGTATTACCTTTCCGAGCGCTAGTCAAAAACGTTATTTAGAAATTGTTATGGGTTTAGCCCAGAAAAACAATTTATTAACAAATGACTTAAAAGCTAGAGCTATTCGCTACGCAGAATGGGGTAACGGCTACTCAGGCAGAACCGCACAGCAATTCATAACAACTGCTATTGCCGGACTAGCCTAAAGGAGAACAGCATGCCGACAAGCATGCCAATAAGAGAAATTGACACCCTTTGGATTCCCCTTAAAGACGGTTCTATCTTAGCCGCTCGAGTGTGGCTTCCTGAAGATGTTGAGCTTAATCCTGTTCCGGCTATTTTGGAGTATTTGCCTTACCGTAGGCGAGATGGCACGCTTCCTCGTGATGAAATGGGGCATCCTTATGTGGCAGCTCATGGCTATGCTTGCGTCAGGGTTGATATGCGTGGGACGGGTGATAGTGACGGTTTATTGTTTGATGAATACACAGAGCAGGAACTGAGTGACGCTGAAGAAGTAATTTTTTGGTTAAGTGAGCAAGCTTGGTGCTCAGCTAATGTCGGCATGATGGGCATTTCTTGGGGAGGCTTTAATAGCTTGCAAGTAGCTGCTAGGCAACCTGAGCCGCTTAAAGCGATTATTACTGTGTGTTCAACTGCTGATCGCTTTGAAACAGATATTCACTACAAAGGGGGCGCGTTACTCCTTGAAAACTTAGGCTGGGCATCTACCATGTTGAGTTACCAAAGTCGCCCACCAGACCCGAAAGTTGTCGGCGACAGCTGGAAAGAAATGTGGCTCGAGCGTCTTGAAAACATGCCTCTTTTACTTAAGAACTGGCTCGAGCATCCTAGCAGAGATTCATTTTGGAAGCATGGCTCAATTTGTGAAGATTATAGCGCCATAAAGGCAGCTACCCTAGCTGTTGGCGGTTGGTATGACGCTTACTCGAACACTGTTTTTCGCCTGCTAGAAAACCTTTCTTGCCCGACACGGGGCATTGTTGGACCTTGGGCACACAAATACCCACACTATGCTATTCCTAAACCCCAAATTGGTTTTTTGCAAGAAAGCATTCGCTGGTGGGATAAATCCGTCTTTCCGTACCCCTCTTTTCAAGAAATAAAGAATTACATCAACTCCGAGTA
>CAZWJZ010000141.1:0-10888 GCA_964634665.1 uncultured bacterium
TCTTTGTCGGGCAAGCAAGGTGCCATTAGGAAAAGCCCTTCGACTCCACTCTCTGTCATGGTTTGAAGGCAGCGTTTTTCTTCTTCGGCACTATTATGGCTTGAGCTGAAAATCATATTGAAGCCTTCTTTGCGGAGTTCGTGTTCAAATGCGCTAATGACGAGGCTGAAGAACTCTCCGGAGAATTGGCGAGCAATAACGCCAATATTGCCAGATGTTTTTCCTTGAGCAAGACTGTGAGCTAATGCGTTTGGTCTGTAGCCTAGCTTTTTTATTACTGCTTGAACATGTTGTACTTTTTCGGGTTTGACTCGGGCAGTGCCGTTAAGAACGCGAGAAACAGTAGCTGCTGATACCTTAGCCTTTTTTGCGACATCGTGAATCGTTATTTTCTTCATAAAGACTATCCTTAAGGTTATTAGATATCTGCTAGCAGGCTCAGTCTTTTTTTAGAAAGCCTTTGGGAACGGTGAGCTACTGGTAGTTTAAATGTATTGCCATCATATGACAATTTATGAAAACATTTCAAGAATATTAGCGTTTTAGCACATTAAAGCGTAGCTGATTTGCAAAATTAATACTATTAAGCGTGTCTTGATTTGGTCTTTATGGCCAGTAAAACTAAGTAAGAAAAGGAGTTTAGATTCTTGAAGCTTATGTCTTGACAAGTCTTCAGTCGAAGTGATAAATTTTTTGAAATCGCTTTCAAAAAATTGAATAATTTGTGCAAGTACTTAACTTTTTATTATCTGTATGCAGAAAAGGAAGGTGATACAGCTCAAAGATTGTTTGAGTACCAAAACGGAAAGTCTTTTGCTTACACGTTCTTTTTAAAAAGGAGGAAAGAAAAGATATGAACTGGTTTGATAAAAAAGAAACACTATCTAGAAGGCAAATGATTAAACTCATGGGGGTTACTGGCGCAAGTGCCTTTTTCTTATCAAAAATGGCGCAGCAGGCAGTGGCACAAGGCATGGCAATTCCTGACTCAGGAGCAAATCTGCCAAGCGAAAATGTGACTTTGCGCTGGGTAGATAGTGGAGATCAGAAAGCTGTATTTTTTAGGGAATTTTTTGAAGCCTATCAAGCTAAGCACCCTAACATTAAGGTTGCCTACGACCCCCTACCTTGGAACGAGATTGCCCAAGTGGTCCCTTTAGGTATTCGTAATGGAACAGCTCATGACGTGTTTCAGCTACCTCTAAGCGTCAGTGGAGCACAAGCAGTGAGTGAAGGCTGGGTTCAACCTCTAGACGATTTAATTCCTAACTTTGCCGAAGTGAAAGCCAGATTTCCAGCAGGTGTCTTCCTGCCGGGCATTACTGACTTTGATGGTAAGACCTACAGCTTTCCCTTTACCTCAAACAAGCGCTACGGTACTCACCTACTCTACAACAAAACTATACTCGAGCAAGCAGGCTATGACCCCGAAAATGAACCTCTAACTTGGACAACGTTTCGAGAAGCTGCCAAGAAAATTACTGAGCAAGGGAACGGTGCATATTACGGCTTTATTATGGGGGGGAATCAGATTAACCGTTGGGCAGATGTGGTTTCAGGGTTTGCCAAAATGGCAGGTGCAGTGGGTGGGGGTGGCGCCCAAGTTTCTGCAGACATTAACTTCTTGACAGGTGAATACAACTATAATACTGAGGAGTATATTGCTGCGGTTGAGCTACTTTTAGAACTCCGCGATGACGCTAGTGTTTTCCCTGGTATGCTAAGTATCAATGCACCTCAAGCAAGGGCGTTTATGCCTCAAGGTGCTGCAGGCATGATTTTACAAGGCCCTTGGAATATTCCTCAGTGGGAACGCGATAACCCTGAGTTTGATTTTGGTATTTCTACCCAACCTCTACCCGATGATGGCGACGCCTGGCCGCTCACGATTAGCGAAGGGGGTTCAAACCCATTGTGGGTCTTTAAAGACAGTCCTGCCCCTAACGCAGCAGTCGCAGGAGATATTTTAAGCTACCTTGGTAGTGTAGAAGGGCAAACCCAATGGGCAAGTATTGTTGGCGCAGCAGACGCCCCAATTTTGCCTGAAGCCATAGCCAACGCAGAACTAAGCCCAAGAGCCAAACAAGCCCTCGAGCTTTTTAATGAGCAAATCAAAGTGGGCCCTAACCCTGTTGTTAGAAACCCAGATATTGTTCAAGTTACCCTAGAATTGCGTACGCCGGAACCAAGCTTTGCACAAATTGTACAAGGATTGTATACAGGGCAACTAACAGATGTGAGAGCGCAAATGAATGATCTTCAAGATCGTTACACAGCTGAACTCGAGCGGGCCATAGCTGCTGCAAATGAAAAAGGAGCTAGCGTTACGCGAGATGACTGGGTTTTCCCGAACTGGAATCCTCGTGCTGATTATGGCTCTAATGATTACGAAGAACTTTAAGTTCTAAATAGCTGAGGCTAAAAGCTAAGAGAGTAAGGTCAAAAAGCTTGCCCTCTCTTAGCTTTTTTGTCCATCTTTAAGTACTCAAAAGGAATCCTGTGGCTACTCAAAAGTTAAACCCTCGAGTGAGTTCTTACGTTAAACCCAAGCATACGATTTGGCGCGAAATTTGGCAGTATCGTTGGTGTTATTTATTTATGTTGCCTTCCCTTATTTTGACAGGGCTTTTTACTTTTTATCCTATTTTTGCTTCGTGGCAGTTCGCTTTTTATGATTGGTCTGGTTTTACAGACACCAAAGCTTTTGTTGGCTTAGCAAACTTTGCTGAAGTAATTAGCGATAATTTGTTTTGGGGTGCCTTTCGTCGTTCTTTTATTTTCATGCTAGTGAGTGTGCCTTTTCAAATGCTTTTGTCCCTTATTGTTGCCATCGTTTTAAATGAAAAGGCTTTTAAATTAGCACCTATTTTTCGTACACTCTTTTTTATTCCTGTAGTAACCACTACAGCTATTGTCGGCATAGTCATGAGCTTTATTTTTAGTCCTTTTAATGGTCCTGTTAATGGCATTTTGGTTGACTTAGGTATTCTTTCTAGACCTCTAGATTTCTTAGGTAGTGCTAACACCTCTCTTTGGACTGTCATAGGTGTTTTTGTGTGGAAGTGGTTTGGTATCACTATGATTTACTGGCTTGCTGCGCTTCAGACAGTGCCAGCTGACTTATACGAAGCAGCTAGGCTAGATGGCGCTGGGCGCTGGGCGCTCTTCAGATACATTATATTTCCGCTTCTAACCCCTTTTGCAATTGTGATTTTGCTTATTACTGCTGTTGGTTCTCTTAATGTGTTTGCGCTTATACAAACCATGACAGGTGGAGGTCCTTTTTTCTCGAGTGAGGTTATGGAAGTCTATATTTACCGTACTGCTTTTGGTACCGGCGGCGGTGGCAGTGTACCTCGCTTAGGTTACGCTTCTGCGGCGGGTGTGTTTTTTGGTTTAGCGGTTATGGTAGTTACGGTTTTACAAGGGCTTGCCGTGCGTGGCATGCGAGCAAGGCGGATAGGCTCATGACAACAGATACTCTAGATGCACACCCAAAACCAAGTTGGAGAAAAAGTCGTTGGTGGTTTACTGGTAATCGCCCTAGGCTAGTTATTACCACCTTAATCTTACTGCCCATTAGTTTTCTTTGGATTTATCCTTTTCTCTGGACAGTATCAGCCTCGCTTAAAACAAATGGTGAAATTTTTGCTGGCTTAGGCTTAATACCCAAACAGCTCGAGTGGTCTAATTTTGGTAGAGCTTGGACACAAGCAAATATTGGTAGATACTTTTTAAATACTGTGATTATTACTATGTCCTCGGTAGCCATTGTGGTGGTAACTACCTCCATGATGGGCTATGTACTAGGTCGTTATAGATTCCCAGGTAAACGCTTTGTGGTAGCAATCCTTGTTGCTACAGTGTTCTTACCGCAAGGCTATACTATTATTCCTGTTTTTGAACTTATCAATAACTTGGGTTTAAGTGGTTCTTTATTAGGTGTCATCTTAGGAACAAGTGGCGGCTCACCCATTATTTTCATTTTGCTTTTTACGGGTTACTTTAGCCGTTTGCCCAGAGAGTTAGAAGAAGCAGCCATTATTGATGGTGCAGGATTCTTTAGGGTCTTCTGGCAAGTCATGCTACCCTTATCAAAACCCATCATGGCAACTGTCGCCATCATGCAAACCTTACAGTCTTGGAATGACTTTTTACTTCCTCTAGTACTCACCTTAGCTCGCCCTGACCTTAGAACATTGGCTGTGGGTATCTATGCATTTAGAGGAGAATTTTTTGTAGACTGGGGCGGTATGGCAGCAGCTGCAACCATCACTATTATGCCAATTATCATTTTATTTTTGTTTATGCAAAGGTATTTTGTAGAGGGCATTGCAGGTGCAGTTAAACAATAGAATTATTAGGAGGGCAATCATAATGCCAAAAATTACTTTCATCGGCGCAGGAAGCTTCGGATTTACCAGAAAACTCGTACGAGACTTACTGAGCTTCCCGACATTAGAAAACTCAGAAATAGCCCTAATGGATATTGATGAAGAACGCCTAGACTTTGCAAAACGAGCTTGCGAACGCATAGTCGAAGCAGGCGGCTACCCAGCCAAAGTAACAGCAACTACCCAAAGAGCCCAAGCATTAGAAGGAGCAGACTTTGTTGTAGTTACTATATTGGTAGGTTCAACAGAAGTCTGGAAGCATGATATTGAAATTCCTAAAAAATACGGTGTAGATATAAATGTAGGGGATACTCGAGGGGTAGCAGGTATTTTTAGAAGCCTTCGTACCATACCTGTACTGGTTGATATAGCTAAAGATATGGAGCGCTACTGCCCGAAAGCCCTCATGCTTAACTACACCAACCCTATGGCTATGCTCTGCCGCGCTATTACCAAAGAAACCGGCATTGCTGTAACAGGCTTATGCCACAGTGTTCAAGGAACCGCTGAAATGCTAGCCCGCTGGATAGGTGCGCCCATGAACGAAATTACTTTCACTTGCGCAGGCATAAATCACACAGCTTGGTACGTTGATTATAAGTGGAAGGGTGAAGATGCCTACCCGCTCATTCACAAAGCCATTAGTGAAAATAAAGACACCTACAACGCTGAGCAAGTACGAAATGAAATGTACTTAGCGCTTGATTACTACGTGACAGAATCAAGTGGTCATAACTCAGAGTACAGCTGGTGGTTCAGAAAACGCCCAGACTTAATAGAAAAATACTGCATTCACGGAACCAACTGGAACCCAGGTGAACACGCCTACATATTAAAAGAATACCAACGCCGCGTAACCGACTGGCGCGATGATATTTTGGCATGGTTCGAAGAAGATGTAGACCTAGAACCCAGCCATGAATATGCTGCCAACATCATGAACGCTATGCAAGGTGGCGTGCCGTTTCAATTTAATGGCAACGTACCCAACAAAAACCTCATTAGTAACCTACCTACAGATGCCTGCGTAGAAGTACCCGTCTGGGTATCAAACAAAGGACTCGAGCCTGTAGCTGTTGGTGCATTACCTCAGTCGGTTGCGCCTTTAACTAATTTGTACTCACAAATTGAAGAAATGGCGGTTGAGGCTATTTTGACGGGTAACCGCAGGCTTCTTTACCAAGCAGTAGCGTACTCACCGTTATCAGCTGCTGTTTTATCACTCGCTGAAATTCAAACTATGGTAGATGAGCTTTTAGAAATTAATAAAGATCATTTACCTGCATCTTTTAAAGCTTAAAGTCTTTCAAGGTGACGGCAAGAAGAACTTAGATGCAATTTAAGCTAGCAGAAGCACTCGAGCTTTTATTACAAACCCCTGAAACGTTAACGGCGCTTTTAGGGGGCTTGTCAAACGTTTGGCTTGATAGTAGGGAAGATGCCGAAGCTTGGAGCCCGTATGAAGTGCTTCCTCATCTTGTGTACGCAGAACAAACTAATTGGATGCCGAGGCTTAAAGTTATTCAGGAATTTGCTGAAAGCCGTCCTTTTGAAGTCTTTGACCGAGTGGGCTTTCAAAACAGTGAAGAAAGAAAACCACTATCAGTAGTGCTTAATGAGTTTATGACGCTTCGCAGTCAAACGATAGCGCAGATTCAAGAGGCGCAGCTTAGTGATAATGAGCTTGAAAAGATGGGTATTCACCATGACTTTGGTCAAGTGAAACTCAGAGAGTTAGTGGCAACATGGGTTGTTGATGACTTAAGCCATATAAGACAAATAACGCAAACACTCGCAAGACAGTACCAAACAGAGGTAGGCCCTTGGCAAGCTTACCTCTCTATTCTAAAAACCTAGCTGCCTTATAAGGATGAGCTGAATGAAGCAAAAACCAAACATCTTACTCATAACGTCTGATCAGCAGCATTTTGATACGCTGGGCGTTACGAATCCCAAGATAAAAACCCCCTCGCTAGATAGGCTATGCCGTGAAGGCACACGCTTTAACCGCGCCTACTGCCCAAACCCTGTTTGCACACCAAGCCGCTCGAGTATCATCACAGGTATGTACCCGTCACAGCATGGTGCTTGGACGATTGGGGTGAAGCTTCCTGAAGATGTTCTGACCTTAGGTGAGCATTTAAAAGAGGCTGAGTATAAGACTGGTTTGATTGGTAAAGCGCACTTTCAGCCCCTTGCATCGCAACTTGGCTCTGAGTCTATTGAGTGTCAGCCAATCCTACGTGATCTTGATTTCTGGCGTGATTTTGAGGGGCCTTGGTATGGCTTTGATCATCTTGAATTGGCGCGTAATCATGCAGATGAGACGCATGTGGGGCAGCATTATGCTATTTGGATGGAGCAGAAAGGACTTAGTGATTGGAAAGATTACTTTCAGCCTTTGCCGGGTGATAATTCAAGTAAAGCTCCCAAAATAAATAAGGATATTGGTTACTGGGTTCGTGAAGATCGGGCTTGGCAGTTACCTGAAGAACTTCATTATACAACTTGGACGGCTGAGCGGAGTGTTGCGTTTATTGAAGAGGCTGTTAAAGAAGATGAGCCGTTTTTTCTTTGGTCAAGCTTTCATGATCCGCATCCACCTTACACTGTGAGCGAACCTTGGGCATCCATGTATGACCCTGAAGAAATGCCTATAGCTAAGCTTGTTGAAGGTGAGCATGACAAAAACCCTTGGCATTTTGCTGAAACACAAAAAGAGAATCCTGATTTTAAAGATTGGCATGAGCCGTTTAATGCGCATGGTTGCTCTTCGCATCTTTACCCTGAAGCTGAATTAAAAAAAGATATGGCGGTGTATTACGGCATGATTAGCTTTATGGATCAGCAGATTGGTCGCATTTTAGATAAATTGGATGAACTAGGCATTGCTGATAATACGATTGTGGTTTTTAGTACCGATCATGGGCATTTTATTGGTCAGCATGGTCTTATTGCAAAAGGCCCGTTTCATTATGAAGATATGCTCAAACTTCCTTTTATTGTGCGTTGGCCTGAGCATGTTCCTGCTAATCAAACAAGCTATGCGTTACAAAGTCTAGTTGACCTAGCACCTACCTTTCTAAGTGCCGCAGGACAAGCTATTCCTGGTGAGATGCAAGGCGTGAATCAACTAAACGTCTGGCAAGGCAAAGCGCAACAAGCTCGAGATCACATTATTTGTGAGAACAGACATAACCCAGTCATGCCGCATTTAAGAACTTACGTCAATGAACGCTACAAACTCACTATTTACAGAGAAGAAGATTTTGGTGAGCTTTTTGACCTGCAAGAAGACCCACAAGAACTCAATAACCTCTGGAATGACCCAGCTAGCACAACTATTAAGCTCGAGCTTATGCATAAGTTCATGCAGACATCTTTAAAGAATGAACCAACGCGAATGCCGCGTATTTCTGGTGCTTAGCTGTAAAGCTTGTTAGCGTCTTTGCCCTGCAGCTAAAGGGGTATTAGGTTGCTGCTTTGGAATACGATTCTGGGCTTCAGGCATAGAGATGGTTTCTAACTGTGGTAAAACAAGGTCAGCAAAATACTGACACTCTTCAGCGTGAGGGTAACCAGAAAAAATAAACGAACGAATGCCCATATCCATGTAACCCCTAATTTTAGTTAAAATTTGCTCAGGGCTACCCACCAGCGCCATGCCGCAACCACTACGCGCCCTACCAATACCTGTCCAGAGATTCTCTTCTAAATAACCCTCAGTATCTGCTTTACTTCTCGCTTCAGTTTGCAAAGCAACTCCAAGCGTTTTGGCATCTAAAGCACGATGCTTAATTTCACTACCTTTGGCATCATCAAGCTTTGAAACCAAGCGCTCAGCAGCAGCTCGAGCTTCCGCTTCGCTTTCTCTAACCACCATATGCACTCTTAAGCCAAAGTCAATTTTTCGACCGTAGGTGGTAGCGCGTTCACTTAAGTCATGCATGTGACCCGCTAGGTTTGCTTTGCTGTCTGGCCACATTAGATAAACATCGCAGTGTTCAGCACAAAGGTCTTTACCTAAAGGTGAGTAACCCCCAAAGTAAAGAAGCGGGCCACCATTTTGCTGGTAAGGTTTAATGGGGTCGGTGTTATCAAGTTGGATTTGGTAAAAGTCACCCTTGTAATCAATGACATCTTGCGTCCAAGCTTGCTTAAGTATGTCTATGACTTCACGTGAACGCTGATAGCGCGCTTCTGAACTTAAATCTTCACCAGGTAAATTTGAAGAAATAATGTTCACCGTTAAACGACCCTCCAGCATATGATCTAGCGTTGCTAAGGTTCTAGCCAGCATGGGCGGGTTAACCTCACCACAACGCACAGCTGTAAGCAAATTTATGTTCTTAGTCATGGGCGCAACACCCGCCGCAAAACTCAAGGTATCTTGCCCCACTTGATAAGACGAAGGGCACAAGATGTTACGGTAACCCAGCTCATCTGCTTTTAAAAGAATGTTTGAGCAGTGCTTAAAGGTTGATTTAAGCTTATTATCTGGCACACCCAGAAATTCATAATCATCACTACAAAGAGGTGCAAACCAAGACACCTCCGCGCCTGTGAGTTCAGAAGAACGAATATCTACAATGGGTTCTTTAGGATGATACTGTGCCATAAAACGAGCCTTTCTAAATGCTTATCTGGTGTTTCTCTAAAAACTCAGCTATTGAAACAACACTTTGTGTTTGAATTGATTCTTGAGCAGCCGCAGCCACAATGATTGACCATAAACCTTCATCAGCCGTAGCTGCAGTACTTTCTTTACCTTCTATTTGATTAATAAACTGCACATGCTCATAAAAAGTAGCACCATGATGCCCTGTCTTCTCAATAACAGCAGGATAATGCGGCTTCATGCGCCTTGACGGCTTATTGTCACCATGCATAACTTCAAGATAAGTACCCGAAGAACTCTCAGCTAAGAAATCCTCATTCTCCCACGCTTTTAAGCGACCCTCATCACCACAAAGTGTAAGCTCTTCATAAAACATAGGCGCAAACATACACAAGTTAAAACTAGCCCGCACAGCATTCTCGTAATTAACAATAACAATAGCGTTATCCAAAATATCAGAACGCTCACCCTTATACTCATAGTCTTTAAAATTAACAGCCTGCGAACCAGAAGCATAAACATTAAGCGGTCGTGAATCTGCAAATAAATTAATCAAATCAAAATAATGACAACACTTCTCAACTAAAGTATCCCCCGTATTTTTAGAAAACTTATTCCACTGACCAACCTTATCTAAAAAAGGAAGACGATGCTCCAAGATGTTAATCATCTTAATATCCCCAAGGCTCTTACGCTCTTTAGCCTCATAAATAGCCTCGTGATAAATAGCTTTGTAGCGGTACTGCAAACCAATCTGAAAAACAGCCGAATAGCTATTAGCTAGCTGCGTAATCTCATAAGCATCTTGCACCGTCGTAGCAATAGGCTTCTCTAACAAAATGTGCTTACCCGAAGCCGCAGCCACCTTAACAACCTCTAAATGCGTGAAATTAGGCGTACAAATAATAAGCCCATCAACCTCAGGGTCAGAACAACAAGCCTCCAAAGACTCATAAACCTTCAGTTCAGCATCTGGCGCAAAAACAGCATTAGCTCTTTGCGCAGCCGCCACACTACCCGCATTAAGATCAAACACCCCATGAATCGTCGCGCGACCCTCCAAATGCGTAACCCGAATGTGCTCCTGACCATTCACACCCGTACCAATCACATTAAACTTAAACTTAGCGTCACCCTTGCTTAAAATAAACCTATCAACCTCAGGCACATAAGCAAAATCGGGGCTATACGCTAAAGAACGATTTTTAAGCTCCTTAGCCATTACGGAACCCCCGCACCACGAGCAGCCTCAAGCAAGCTGTACCACTCGAGCCTAGTCAGCTCAACCTCATCTGCTGCAACTGAATCAATAATGCGCTCTGTTTTAAGCGTGCCAATAATAGGCTGAATACCCATAGGGTGACGCAGTAACCAAGCAAACGCAATAGCCTCAGGCGTCGTATTTTTCTCTTTAGCAAGCCTAGCAATAAGCGCAGCAACTTGCTTAATATTGTCAGCTGCATCTTCAGGTGGGTTAAAGAGCTTACCCCCAGCCACCGGTGACCAAGCCTGAATCATAATGTCATGCAAACGGCAGTACTCTAAAGTCTCATGCGTATTTGCATAAGGCGCACTAAGCATATTAACCAAAATGCCACTCGAAATTAAATGACTATGCAAAAGATTAAGCTCTAACTGATTCACCACAATAGGAAAATCAAGATGCTTCTTTAAAAGCTCAATCTGCATAGGACTATGATTACTCACCCCAAAATAACGAACCATACCGTTCTTATGCAAAAACTCAGCAGCCTTCGCAATATCATCCAGCTCAACCAAAGCATCCGGCCTATGAAACGCCAAAATATCAACATAATCAGTACCCAAACGCTTCAAACTCCGCTCAACCGTTTGTGTTAAATGCTTAAAACTAAAA
>CAZWJZ010000142.1:0-10843 GCA_964634665.1 uncultured bacterium
ACTCCCCTAGGTTTCAAGAGTTGTTTGCTGGTACAACAACTCTTGAAAAAGCTAAAGCTAACAAAAAACGCCAAAAACTAACATGATTTATGTTAAAACTTGTGCTTATTTGTTTGAACTTGTTAAACTGAAAGCATTAAGCAAGAAAATAGATGCCAAGCTTGGTCAAGAGTACTTCTATTGCTCAAACAAGGCTTCTAAGACCTTATGAACAGAAAGGTAGCTATGAATAAATTCGAGCAGGCCTATGAATTGGCAAAAGAGCGTTACGCTGAGTTGGGTGTAGACGTTGATTTGGCTTTGGCAACATTGGCTAAGATTCCTATTAGTTTGCACTGTTGGCAAGGTGATGATGTTGCAGGGTTTGAAGACCCTGAGCGTGGTTTAAGTGGTGGTATTATGGCGACGGGTAACTACCCAGGTAAGGCCAAAACCATTCCGCAATTACGCTCTGATCTTGATAAAGCTTATAGTTTGATTCCGGGTTCCCATAGGCTTAACTTACATGCCATGTACCTTGATAGCGATAAACCCATTCCCCGTAATGAAGTTGCGCCAGAGCATTTTAGTTCATGGCTTGACTGGGCAAAAGAAAACAATCACGGCATTGACTTTAACCCTAGTTGCTTTTCGCACGCAATGGCAGATGATGGCTTTACCTTAGCGCATGAGGATGAAGGTATCAGGCAGTTTTGGATTGAGCATTGTCAGGCTAGCCGTAAAATTGGTGCTTATTTTGGTGAGAATCTAGACTCATCTTGTGTAACCAATATCTGGATTCCTGATGGTTATAAAGATGTACCTGCAGATAGAAAAGCACCTCGTGAGCGCTTAAAAACTGCTCTTGACGCAGTGCTAGCTGAACCTTTAAACCCTAAACATAACCTTGACGCGGTTGAGTGTAAGTTGTTCGGTTTAGGTTCAGAAAGTTATGTCGTGGGTTCGCATGAGTTTTACATGGGTTACGCTATGCAAAATCAAACGGTGCTTTGTTTAGATGCAGGGCACTTTCATCCGACTGAAGGTATCGCCGATAAATTATCAAGTGTACTTTGCTATATAGATGAGGTTTTACTGCATGTAAGTCGCGGTGTTCGTTGGGATAGTGACCATGTTGTTACCTTAACAGATGACCTGCAAGCCATCATGCAAGAAATTGTAAGAGGAAACTACCTTAATAGGGTGCATATTGGCCTTGATTTCTTTGATGCCAGCATCAACAGGGTTGCTGCTTGGGTTATAGGCACCCGAAATACCCTCAAAGCTTTACTCATGGCGTTACTCGAGCCTTCAAGTACATTACGTGCATTTGAGGCAGAGAAAGACTTTAGTTCTCGACTTGCTTTAATTGAAGAACTCAAAATGATGCCTTTTGCGGCCGTGTGGGATTACTATTGTGCGCAGCAAAATACGCCTGTTGGTATGGGCTTTATGGCAGAAATTAAAGATTACGAAGCAGCTGTACTGCAAAAACGATGATTCTTGAGGAGCAAAAATGAAGCAGACTGATTTTCAGCATGTGACGTATGCTTGGGATGATGACTACGCAGCTAGTTTAGACCCTGTAGAAAGATTAGTGTACCGTTCTAACCTTTTAGGGGATGACCAGCGAATAACCAATACAGGGGGTGGCAACACCAGCTCTAAACTCATGATGACTGACCCTTTGACACAAGAAAGTGTCGAAGTTATGTATGTCAAAGGTTCTGGTGGAGACTTAAGAACCTCTAAACGAGAAAATTTTGCATCACTCTATATGTCTAAATTCTTAGCACTCGAGTCTATTTATGATGCGGCTGCTGAGAAAGGTGCTAAGACGGCTATTGAAGATAGCATGGTGGCGATGTATCCTCATACGGTTTATGATTTGAACCCTAGAGCAAGTTCGATTGATACACCGTTGCATGGCTTTATTCCTTTTAAACATGTTGATCATACGCATCCTAATGCAGCTATTGCGGTTGCTGCTGCTAAGAACTCTAAGGAACTTACGCAGCAAATTTATGGTGATGAGGTAAGCTGGGTTGACTGGCAGCGCCCTGGCTTTGACTTGGGTTTAGTAATGCGTGAAGAGTTGCGTAAAAACCCTAACTTAAAGGGTTTAATTATGGGGCAACATGGTCTTATTAATTGGGCAAATGATGATAAAGAGTGTTATGAACTTAGCTTAAACTTGATTGAAAAAGCAGCCAGTTTTATTGAGCAGCGTGACAAGAAAGAAGCAACCTTTGGTGGGCAAAAGTACCAAAGTTTAAGCGAAGAATCACGAAACGAAGTTTTAGTAAAATTACTACCTAACTTACGCGGTATGGTCTCGCAAGAAAATAAGTTTGTTGCGACTATTCAAGCAACAGCCGCAATTTTAGAATTTGTAAACAGTAACGACGCAGCTAGACTTTCTGAACTAGGCACAAGCTGCCCCGACCATTTTTTAAGAACCAAAATCAAACCCCTCTTTGTTGACTGGCAAAGTGAAGAAGGCTTTGAGGCTTTAATAAGCAAACTCGAGCTTGGCTTAGCGGCGTATCGAGAAGATTACAAAGCTTATTATGATGCTTGTAAAGATGATGCTTCGCCAGCCATGCGTGACCCTAACCCGACCGTTATTCTTATTCCGAGTATCGGCATGATTGCTTGGGGTAAAAATAAAAGTGAGTCTAGAGTAACCGCTGAGTTTTATACTTGTGCGGTTGAGGTTATGCGTGGTGCTGAAGCGATCAGTGAGTATATTTCTTTACCGCAACAAGAAGCTTTTGATATTGAGTATTGGGTACTTGAGGAAGCTAAATTACGCCGCATGCCTGCCGAAAAAGAATTTGCTCGAAGTGTTGTTGTGGTGGTTGGTGCGGGTAGTGGCATTGGTAAAGCGGTTGCTCATAGGGTTGCGAAAGAGGGGGCACATGTTGTCTGTGCTGACCTTAACCTTGAAGCTGCTCAAGCTACTGCGGATGAACTTACTCAGATTTACGGCATGGGTATAGGGGTCGCAGGAACAGGCATTTCTAACTGTGGCCCTGCGATTGCTTTACAAGCAAATGTGACAAATCGTGAAACTGTAAGAGCTATGTGTGAGCAAATTGTGCTTGCTTATGGTGGTATTGATAGCGTTATTGTAACGGCTGGTATTTTTGTTACGCCTACAAAAGATGGTCGTATTCCTGATGATAAATGGGGACTTACCTTTGACATTAATGTAACGGGTATGTATTTTGTTGCTGATGAAGCTAACAGCATTTGGCAAGCTCAAAAAACTAAGGCCAGCTTGGTTTTAACAACAAGTGCTAACGCTACGGTGCCGAAAAAAGGTTCGCTTGCGTATGACACCAGTAAAGCTGCAGCGAATCATCTCATTCGGGAACTTGCTATGGAGTTGTCACCTTTGGTGCGTGTCAATGGTTTTGCTCCTGCTACGGTGGTTGAAGGCAGCAGCATGTTTCCTAGAGAGCGTGTTATGAGTTCTCTTAGTAAATACAGCATTGACTATAGTGAAGATGAAACAACCGAGAGCCTCAGAGATAAACTTGCGGCTTTTTACGCAGAACGCACGCTCACAAAAACACCCATAACACTAGCAGATCAGGCTGAAGCAGCTTATATTTTAGCCAGTTCAAAGCTAGCTAAAACCTCAGGTCAGATTATAGCGGTTGATGGTGGCTTGCACGAAGCCTTCTTGCGCTAAGTTAATTCGATTTTTCAAAGATGCCCAGTGTACAAAGTTGGGCATCAAAACCTTAATAGAATTCTTAGTTCTTCGCTACCAATATAATTATCAGCTTCGGCTAAAGATAAATCAACCAGTTCAGGTAAACGCCATGCTAAAAAGCAATGAAAGTGTCTCTAAGACTAAGCTTTTAAATGACAATACGTTTAAGTTCATCTAGTAGTAAGGTAAACTAAACCAAATTATGAATATATCTTTATTTTTAAGTTGCTATCACGATACACTTTTTCCAGAAGCCCTCAAAGCAACCGTGACATTACTCGAGCGTTTAGGGCATACCGTATCTGTACCCCTGCAGCAAACCTGTTGTGGGCAAATGCATTTTAATACAGGCTATCAAACTGAGTGCTTACCTATGCTTGACAGCATGCTGGCTGCCTTTGAAACTGCGAAGGTCGTAGTATCACCATCAGCTTCTTGCGTTGGCATGATGCGTGAATACTACCCCTATCTAGCCAAACAACACGGTAAAGAAGAGCTACTCGAGTCTATCGATGTGCTAAACAATAAAACGTTTGAGTTAACAGAGTTTCTAGTAAATAAACTCAAGGTTGAGGATGTGGGCGCGTATTATCCTCATAGGGTTACGCTGCACACAACTTGCCACTCTATGCGGATGCTTAAAATTGGCGAAGCGCCTTTAAAGTTGCTTAAGAAGGTCAAAGGTTTAGAGCTTATAGAATTAGAAGCAAAAGAAGAATGCTGTGGTTTTGGTGGTACTTTCTCAGTGAAAAATGCTGATACTTCTATGGCAATGCTTAGCTCTAAAGTGCAACATATTATGAATACAAAAGCGGAAGTTTGTAGCGCAGCAGATACCTCTTGCTTGATGCATATTGGTGGTGCTTTGCACCGATTGCGCACAGGTGTGAAGACAGTGCACATTGCTGAGATTCTTGCCTCAACTGAGGAGCATGTTTATGGCTAATTTGCCTCTACCTATGTTTCAAAAAACAGCAGCAGCCAACATTAATAATAGTCAGTTAAGACGCAATCTTAGTAAAGTCACGGGTGCCATTCGTACTAAGCGAACAAAAGTCGTTGAGGAATTACCTGACTGGGAGCACCTGAGAGACGCAGGTTTTGCCTTAAAGACAAGAGTCTTAAGGCATTTAGATGAGTACTTACTGCAATTAGAAGCTTCGGTTGAGCGGGTAGGTGGTAAGGTGCACTGGGCACAAACTGCCAGCGAAGCAAATAAGATTATTGTAGATTTGGTTAAAAGCCACCAAGCAAAAGAAGTCATTAAAGTAAAATCAATGACTACTGAAGAAACCCGTCTAAATGATGCTCTATTTGCTGAAGGTATAACGCCGATAGAAACAGACCTTGCTGAACTTATTATTAAATTGGCCCATGAAGAATCATCACATATTTTGGTGCCTGCTATTCATAAAAATCGTAGTGAAATACGTGAACTTTTTATAAGAACCCTAAATGAGCCAGATCTTACTGATGAACCTAAAGAATTAGCTGCGGCAGCAAGACGATTTTTACGTAAAAAATTCTTAACGGTACCAGTAGGCATTAGTGGTGCAAATTTTGCCGTTGCAGAAACAGGCACCATTAGCGTTGTCGAGTCAGAAGGTAATGGGCGCATGTGCACCACGCTACCTAAAGTGCTTATAACGATGATGGGTATAGAAAAAATAATACCTTCATGGCAAGATTTTGAAGTATTTATGCAGACCCTGCCGCGCTCCTCAACCGCAGAGCGTATGAACCCCTATAACTCCTTCTGGACAGGCATTCATAAAGGAGACGGGCCTGAAGAATTCCACTTGGTTCTGGTTGATAACGGCCGAACTCAAGTCCTTAAAGACGAAATAGGGCGCCAGACACTCAACTGCATTCGCTGTAGTGCCTGCCTAAATGTTTGCCCTGTTTACGAGCGCACCGGTGGTCATAACTATCACTCGGTTTACCCTGGTCCGATTGGCGCTATTCTTACACCTCAACTCAAAGGCATAGAAAATGCCAGCTCGCTACCTTACGCCAGTAGTTTATGTGGTGCTTGCTATGATGTTTGCCCTGTAAAAATTAATATTCCTGAAGTGCTAGTGCATTTAAGAGGCAAAGCCGTAGCCCACAAAAAAGAACAACCCTTCTTAGAAAAGCTCGAGCCTGAACATTTAGGCATGCAACTTGCTGCAAAAGCATTTGCCAGCCAGAAACGCTATGAACAAGCCCAAAAAGCTGCACAAATGGGTGGTGCTTTGTTTGCTAAGAATGGTTATATAGAACGCTTACCCGGCTATTTATCTGGCTGGACAGCCATGCGTGACCTGAAAGCTATACCAAAAGAAAGCTTTCGAGATTGGTGGAAAAAACGCGAACAAGGGGCAGCAAAATGAGTAAAGAAAGCATGCTGGCAAGCATCCGCGCGGCACTAAAAGATGTACCTGAAACAGAAACCCCAGCAGATGTTGAGGTGCCAAGACAGTACTTAACAAGCATAGCAACAAGCCTTGAAGAAAGGCTCGAGCTTTTTACTGAGCGTATTGAAGATTATAAAGTGATTGTTCAGCGCATTTCAGAAGCAGATATTCCTAAGTGGGTTGCTACATCTTGCGAAAAGCAAACGGCTAAAAATATTGTAATTCCTAATGATTTACCTGCGGAATGGTTACCTTTTGGCTTTAACTTTATCAAGGACAGCATGCTTAGTCATGATGACTTAGATCAAAGTGATGGCGTGATAACAGGCTGCGCAGTTGCAGTTGCGCAGACAGGCAGCATTGCTTTGGATGCAGGTCTGCACCAAGGAAGGCGTGCCATTACGCTCCTACCTGACTATCACCTCTGCATTGTCTACGCAAAACAAATTGTTGATTTGGTACCAGAAGCCTTCAAAAAGCTCGAGCCTAGCGTGGCAGCTGGGCGCGCTATTACTTTTATTTCTGGGCCTTCGGCTACTTCAGATATAGAACTAAATAGGGTAGAGGGCGTTCATGGCCCCCGCACCCTAGAAGTTTTATTGATAACTTAAAAATGAATGTTTAGACCAACAGCTGCGCCTGCTGAAGGAATTTGACTATTACGATTAATGCCAATTCCCGCACCCAAAGAGGCCTCAACAAACACACCAAAATTACTCAAGCCAAAATCACTAAATCTAAACTCGAGTCCTCCTAAAGCGTGAACGTCAATAAGGGCACTATTACCATTAAAGTCTAAGGATGGACCACCACCAACATAAACAATTATGGGGCTGTCAATGTAAATCTCATTTAGGACGTCAACACCAATGCCAAAATCAACATCATTGCCACGAACTTTCAGGTTTGCACTTAAACGCAAGTCAAAACCGTTGCTAAGACCGTTTTTTATGCCGTAATGAACCGTGCCACCCAAGGGGTAACCTGTTCTAACGCCAAACCAGTTTTGTTGAGCTGTGGCAAAAGCAAAGCCTGAAACCAATAGTAAAGCAATAAACAAACGCTGCATGAGCATCCTTTCAGCGTGACCCAGCGTGATTATTGCGAATGTAGTAGCCATATGCTGCGAAGGGTTTCACAGTAAGCACTACTGTGAAACCCAGTTGAGCTAAGCTGAATTATAGATGTCGTATTTACTATTCTGACCTAGGGGACTAAGCTCAGACGCCCTCAGTCTTATGGCACGATTAAATCAGTTTAGTATTAGTTGTCAGAATCTTAAACTAAACGGTTTCTCAACCAGCTTGAGGCAAAATCAATAATATTAACAACAATGACAATAGCGATAATACCAACCATCATTTCGTCATAAGAACCATTACCCATTTTTTCTCTAATAAAAAAGCCAATACCGCCCGCACCCACAAGACCAATTACAATCGAAACTCTAAAGTTGATTTCAAAACGATAAAGCGTCCAACCGACAAACAAAGGCATCACCTGAGGCAAAATAGCCCAACGAACCACATTTGTACCACTAGCCCCAACTGACTCGAGTGCTTCTATTGGCCCCTTTTCTACATTTTCGATGGTTTCAGAGTAGACTTTGCCTAAATCTGCAATCGAATGAATAGCCATAGCAAGTACGCCAGCAAAAGGCCCAAGTCCCACGGCTGATACCAGAACGAGCGCAAGAATTAGGGTATCAACACCCCGATCAATATTAAAAAAGGAACGCGTTAAGGTAAAAACAAATTTCATGAACCTGTTACCCTGTGTTAAATTACGAGCAGCCAAAAAAGAAAGTGGAATGGCAAAAATTGCCGCTAAAAAGGTTCCTACCAAAGCAATTTCTACCGTGAGTAAAATTTGCTCAGCGACTTCTTTAATAGCTTCAGGCGCGGGTGGCCAAGCCCTATCTAAAAAGTTACGCAAAAAGGGCATGCCTTCTATAAGCTTATTAATGCTAAACTCTGTTGCCGCAAAAGCTGGAACCAAAGCCAGCATAGCAAGGGCAAACATAATCCCTAAAGAAAAATCATTGGTTGCAACAAGATGCTTGCGAGCGCTAAGCATCAGCCCACTACCAACCAATAAGCCTGCCATTAAAAAAATCAGAGGGGTACCGTAACCACGTTGACCAGGGCGAACCAATCTAAGCCCTAAGCCACCTTCCTCTATACTGTCTGCCGCAGCTCGCGGTAAACGATTAGTCTCTAACGCCGCAACCGACTCGAGTGGCTCGAGCTCAACCATACCTAGGGTTTGGCGTTGTCTGTTGAGTGCTTCTAAGCCGTCATTAAAGTTAGCTACAATCGTTTCAGCTGTTTCTGGGGGTGTACTTCGAAAAAGTTTATAGTAGCCTTCAGCTTCAGGTAAAATAGCGTGACCTGCGTCAGAGTTAAGCCATAAAAAAGAGCCTATACCTAATGCTAAACCAACAATTAACATAGGGATGCGTATGGTTTGGTTTGACCAACTAAAGCCAGCAATTATGGCAAATAAAGCTATACCTGTTAATGCTTCCATAAGCCCATACAAGGGTTGTTGGGCAACAACGCTTGCACTCTGATTAGACCAAATAAGATTTACTACAAGGCTAGCTAAGCCCAAAATGATACTTATTAAACTAAGAAGACTAGGTTTGGCTTTGTAAAAAACTAAGCCTGCAATGCCAGTTAGCAAAATAACAGCAAACCAAGGAAAAATATAAATAAGCCCAAAAGGTGTTGGGTTAATATCATGGCGGGTCAGTGCGCCAATAGCTTTACTAAAAGGAAACGCAAAAAAAGCAACACTAAGCGTCACTGAAGCTGTCACTATAAGCCGACGCTGCGAGTTGTTAACCAAACCTGTAAGAATCGCAATGCCAGCTCCGAGAAAAGCAAAAATAAGCATTACAGTGTCTCCAGACTACCTGAATAAATTTCTTCCTCAAGAGTAGCATCTAGAGCACTGACTGGACCATCAAACACAAGTTCACCTTTGTTAAAGGCAAGCACCCGTTTTGCATAGCGCTTAGCCAGCTCTAAAACATGAATATTTACCAAAATGCTAACGCCTTTTTGCTCGTTATATTCTTTGAGCAAGCCAAGAATGACATCAGATAACCTCGGGTCCAAACTTGCCATAGGCTCATCAGCCAAAATTAATTGTGGTTCTTGCGTCATAGCTCGAGCTATAGCCACACGCTGTTGCTGACCACCAGATAAAGAGTCAACTCGAGTGTTTTCTTTTTCATCTAAACCAACCATGCGTATGTAATCGCGAGCAAGATGTTTATCTTTATCACTGTAAAGACCAAGTATGCCTTGCCAAGTTGGGTGGTAG
Organism: uncultured bacterium; assembly: GCA_964634665.1. Classification (GTDB taxonomy): domain Bacteria; phylum Deinococcota; class Deinococci; order Deinococcales; family Trueperaceae; genus JAHEBB01. The sequence goes on from CAZWJZ010000142.1 coordinate 9,430, forward strand.
CCAAGCCTTCCTGCTAATACGTTATCCATAACGGTGAGTCGGTTGACAAGGTTAAATTGTTGAAAAATGAAGCCTACGGTACGGCGGTATTTTTGAAGGGCGCGTCCTCTTAAAGCAACAACATCTTGATCATTAACAAGAATTTGACCTTCTGTAGGGTTGTTGAGTCGATTGAGGCACCTTAAGAAGGTTGATTTCCCTGCACCTGATAAGCCAATAATAGCTATGAAGTCACCATCAGGAATATCCACGGTGACATCTTTTAGTGCGACGGTCCCATCTGGGAAGGTTTTGCCTAAGTTTTTTACTGAAATCATAAAAAAAGTGTTTAGTTCTTAGTTAATAGAACTAAACACTATAAACTAAGAACTAGTAACTAAGTCTTATTCGTCTAGACCAAGAACGCTACGCGCTTCACGGACAACATCGTAATCACTACTGTCAGCAAGAATCATAGAGTCAATACGGTATAGATCTGTTAATAAGGTTCCTTGTGGAATGCTTGCAATTGCAGCAGCAACTTGTAAGGTTAAAGCCGGATATGTATCGCCAAAGTTTTTAGAGACACTAAAGGTATCACCAGGAATAGGACGTGAGTAAAAAATTGAGGTGAGTTCAGCTGCTTGCTCTGCATCTAAAAATTGGGTCCATGCACCTGATATGTTTTCAGCATCATTAGCAAAAGTTGCAGCAGCATCTACAGAGCCGTTAAGCACAGATAAGACGGCTGCATCATGTGCGCCTGCAAAGGTTTGATTGCTAAAGAAATTATCAGGTTCTATGCCTGCCAAAATAATTTCAGAACGTGGGAAAACATAGCCAGCAGCTGAGTTAGGGTCAACCCAAGCCATGGTTTTGTCTTCTAATCCAGCTACTGAAGTAATGCCGCTATCTTTTCTTACAATAATAGCACTCCAGTAAAAAGGATTTCCGAAACGTACTGATTTGAGAAGAACTTGTGCATTTGCGTCGCGTTGAGCAAGTACAAAACCATCAGGAGGAAAGAAAGCAAAGTCTAAGTTTTCACTACGCATAGCTTCAATAAGACCACTGTACTCAGTTGGTAAAAAAACTTCCACCTCTATTTGCCCAGCAAAGCTATCCTCAAGATAGTCAGCTATTGCCTGAGCTGCTTGGGTGAGTTCATCAGAGTTTTGCGTTGGGTTAAACCCTATTCTTACCTTAAGTAAGTCCTGTGCACTCACGCTTGTAAAAAGTGTGATCAATAAAAAGAATGCTAAAACCTTTTTTAACACGAGTTCCTCCTATAAAAATGGTGTGTGAAGAACTTCACACATGGTCGTAAGATTAACATGAATTGCTTACTAGGGGAATAAGCAATTTGGCTGTAAATTGTATCTTTCCGTCTTTCCGCACCCCTCTTTTCAAGAAATAAAGAATTACATCAACTCCG
>CAZWJZ010000143.1:0-10837 GCA_964634665.1 uncultured bacterium
TTGAAGAACTCAGCGTTGTTTTAGCAGCTGGCGCAGGTTTTAAAACAGTTTCCGCTTCTTGGGTAGCTTCATTAACTGTTAATGCTGCAGAAGCTAGAGAAGGCTCACTCGAGCTTTCAGTTTGGTAACTAGGGGTTTGCAGAGGAACTTCTGTACCTACTGGTCGACTTAGTGCCTCTTTCATTGAGGGTACAGAGATTTCGTTAATTTTATCTGGCGCTGGCGGAATGGAAGGGGCTGCGCTTGGGGTGGCACCATACCGCCCAACTGAAGGCGCAGCAACTTCAGTTTCTGCTTGCACAGCTACAGGAGGAACGTTAAATGCTCTTGGGTTAGAAACAGGCATAATCGTGATTTGCCAGCAGCTTTCATCTATTACTTTGACATGAAGTTTTATTTCAGGTTGTCTAGGCGGATAAGAAACGCTAGCTTCACCCGTAACACTTAGTTGCCTAAAGCCTTCAGGAGTACTTATTTCTTCTATGAGTTGCGTAACTTGTGAATGGTTCATAGGTGCATTTGCACTACGCTCACCTTGAGGTAAAGAAAAACGAATGGGCATGCCTGACTTAATCAGTATTTTGCTAGCCTTTTGACGCTTGAGTTGCTGATTGTAGAAATCTGCAAGTAACATAGTTAGTCCCTCAATATTCTGAAATTCGAGACAACGTAATACAAGATGCTGCTTAGCTTAATGTAGAGAAAAGGTTGTTACAGAATTCTTACAAGCCACACTCGAGTTAGGTTTTTCGCATTTGAATATCCGACTGATTTTCTAATAGCGTATAATGATCTTTGTTGAAGATTGTACAAAAAAGCTAAAACGTTTTGGCTGTCTTAGCTCGAGCTTAAAACGGGCTTTAGGCTTTGCAAAATAACCTGCCCTGGTCCTAGTAGCTTAGTTAAAAATAAGCCTTCTCCCGCAAAGAAAAATTTACGCACGCTACCCACAGCTTCAATATTGTAATCAACCTTTGCGTCAAAAGCAGCCAAATTACCCGTACTTACAAGTAATTCTTCCGCAGGTTTAAGCTCTCTTTTTCCAAGGTCACCCCGCCCATGAACCAGAACTACACCTGAACCACTTATTTTTTGCAAAAACAAGCCTGCACCCCCAAACACTGCAGCTCCAGCTCGTTTTGCTATTGACACAGTGATATCAATATCACCCCAAGCTGCCAGAAACGAGCCACGGGTAGTTATAACCGCACTATTATTAAGCTGCCAAGGCACAATATGACCAGGACTATTCGCGGAAAGTAAAAGTTCTTGCTGCGGACCCGAAGCAATTATTTTGGTTAAAGAAAGCCCCTCACCTGATAAAGAACGCCTAAGCGCCCCAGACAAACCGCCCGGTACAGCTAATTCCCATTTAATACCCCTCGAGTAACTCATGAGTGAGCCGTTACTTGCCCAAATGACCTCACCCCGATCAGGCTCGAGTGTTGCGTATTGCGCTATGGTTCCTGAAATTTCAATATTCATAAGCTCGAGTTTAGCAAAGCGTTTATGTTATGGCTTCCTACTTTTTTATAGTTGCGGTCAACAAAAAAGCCAGCTCAACAATAAGCTGGCTTTTCTAAACTATGAATCAAGATTTACATAATGGGTGTATTACTCATTATGTAAACAAGGTACATAAGACCAATAACTGCAATAGGAAGTGTCATCATTCCTTGAGCAATAAGATCAGCTTTTCTGAAGAAAGCTAACCATGCTATGGGGCTAATGAAGATAACAAGGAAAGGAAAACTAAAGTAAACCGTACGCCAGAAGGGTGTTAAAGCAATATCATTAATCTGACCACCATTGCCTGTCAGTAAAAAAATAGCACCAATTGTCCAGAAAAAAACAATGCCTAAACCGGCTAATTGCAAAAGAATCATATTAAGTGTTGATAAAACACGCTCACCAGTCATTGAATACTCCTTAGGACAAGCCTATCATGTGGTGATTTTCTCGAGTTAAAGACAATTGTCCCACGTCAGTGAGTGTAAGAAAATACCAAAAATCAATGCGCCTGAGAGCGCTTTAACGCTAGCTTTTTAAAATACCCTTAAACAAATTATTTACAATATTTTCTTAATCAGTTTTCGTTACGCCCAATAAGCCTAAAGGCAAATTAATCATCTTAGCTGATAATTAAGTATCTCCATGGTTTGTTTGCAAAATGCAAACAAACCCGAGTGGAGCAAGTAAGGACAAATAAACTCAGTTATATTGCAAACGTACTATGGATTAGCTTAGTTTACTTGAAGCTCGAGTGTTTCCCTTTTTTCTTCTTTTAGGTCTGACTCATCTTCTTTGTTTTCAAGCGCTTCAAACAGCTTTTCATTATTTGCTTTCTTTAATGCTGGCGTCTCATAAATATCTTCAATGTGGTCTCTAACATAAGAAAAGTGAATGTCACGTAGGTCTTCTGAGTAGACTTCCATACAGGCTTCTACTACCATTGGGTCAAACTGGGTTCCCTTTTTATCTTGTATTTCGGCTAAAGTTTCTTCGAGTGACCATGCTTCTTTGTAAGGTCTTTCATGAGATAAGGCATCTATAACATCCGCAACAGCAACAATTCTGGCTGACATAGGAATGGCTTCTCCTACTAGCTTAAACGGGTAACCAAACCCATCAAACCGCTCATGATGGTAAAGCGCAATTTCTTCAGCTAGTTTAAGTAACTCTGTTTGTCCTTCTTTTAAAATGCGTCCACCTATTATTGTGTGGCTCTTGACAATTTCATATTCTTCGTCTGTTAGTTTAGCGGGTTTAAGCAAAATAGTATCAGAAATACCAATCTTGCCAACATCATGCAATCTAGCTGCTATATAGAGTAATTTTATTTTGTCCCGAGGCCAGCCTAAAGCATGTGCAATTGCCGCTGAGGTTCTACCAACACGCTTAGTATGCTCACCCGTCTGATCATCTCTATACTCAGCTGCAATCGCTAAACGAGTGATAATTTCAAGATGTGCTGACTCAAGATCTTTAGTTCTGTCAATAACAATTTTTTCGGCTTCTTGCCTTGCACGCTGAGCAACTTCATTTTTAAGACGATACGTTTGCGCTTCATGCTTTGAACGCTCAACATCAAACTGAACACTTAGTTGCTGGGTTCTTAAATCAGCTTCCCGATTGTAAATCTGACGCTCAAACTTATGAAACTCCTTATGGTGATAAAGTGACTTAGCAAACGCACCCAGCTTTTCATGAACTTTCGACAATAACAAATGTGATTCATAAATTGATTTAGGGTGCTCGAGTTCTAAAGAAATTTGTAGTGCTTCTTCTAATGTTTCGATGGCTTGGTGAAAATCAGCAATGTGTAAGTAGTTTTCGCCTAGTTTGAGTAGAGTTTCAACCTGAGCATCTCGTTTTCCTGCCTCATAGGCAATCTTTAGAGCTGCCATGTACTGATTAATTGCTTTCTCCGGATTTCCTAACTGAGCATAGACCGAACCTAAACCCGATAAATTATCAATAATGAATATACTAAGGCCAGCTTTTTGAGCTAAATCTAAAGCTTCTTTATAGAGCGATGTTGCTGAGAAATAATCATTTTGAAGTAACCTGAGTTCTGCCAAATTATTTATTGTCACAGTGAGTGAATAAGTATCATTTAATTCAACAGACAAAGCTCGAGCTTTGTTTTGAAACACAATTGCGTTTTCGATGTCGTTCATTTCTTTGTAAAGAAGCCCAAGCTGACTCATGGTTATAGCTTCTGCTTTAGTGGCTTTGTTCAGACCTCTTGCCGTATCGTAGGCTAAGGTTAGGTGAACGAGTGATTGCTCAAAATCACCTAGACCTCTGTAGAGCGCACCAATATTGCAGTGAAACTTGAGTTCTTGTTCTTTAAAATTAAGTTGTTGTATCAAGCTTAAGGCTTGCTTTAGGCAGTTAATGGCAAGAACATCTGCACCTTGGTAGCTAAGTACAGAGGCTTCTAGATTAAGCGTTTCTGCTTCTGCCATCATATCTTCATCTGTTTGGGCTAGTTCTTTGGCTTGTCTAAATAGACTTAAAGCTGCTTCTAACTGTCCTTGATCTCTTCTTACTGTGCCTTGCAATAGTAAACACTGTATAACCCCACTTGAGAAATCGTGCTGTCTAAAGATTTCTTGGGCTTTTAGTAAGACTAAACTAGCAGATTCGTAGTCTCCTTTTTCAAACCGAGCTAAAGCTTGTTCATAAAGACGTTGGGCAACTTGTGTAGAAGCAACAGTATCTTTGTTGTTCCTAAGATCTAGCTCAAATTGCTCATTCATTGTCTAAATACCCAATCTTAATGCCTAGCTTTGTGTTTCTTTTGCTAGTCTGCTTGAATCAAACGTTAAAACATGAGTTACAGTTCTAAGCTACTCACATAATTGCTCAAATAGAGCACCTGTGACCCATATGGCTGTTACGAAGGCTATCAATAAATTATAAATCTTCCGTTTCATTTGACCTCCAGAATAATGGTATGCAACGGTTGAGATATAAGTTTTATTTAGTCAGATAGCTTGCTTCAGTCTGCCTAAATAAGCACTTCAACATCACCAATTTAAAGTATTAGATATTACACAATTCTTACTGCTATCTTACAACCAGTTTTTTTTCACCCAAGAAAATTGGGGATTCTAGAAAAACAATTTATCCATACGCTAGTTTTTGAGCTGTTAAACTTACAAACCCAATTCTTAGAGCTACAGTTTTCTCAAAATGAAAGAGGAAGTTGAATTAAGGCATTTGATAAACCTGACCTCACAGGTTTATCAAATTCGTAGTCATAACAATAAGGTCAGCACTAGCTTCAAAACCCTCAGCAGACAACCAAGACTCGAGTAGTACTGCTGTATTCGCAAAATCTATTGTGAGTTTAGCTGCGTTTCGCCTGAGGGTTTCTTGTTTGGCAAAGGCTAGGCAATTCGCAGCGTTACCTTCAAACATGGCTAAAAACAAAGCTTTCTCTGGGCTGAACCTTGAACCTAAAACTACAAAGCTATCACTCTGCTTATCTTCATAAATAAAGCCTTCATTTGTAAAATAACGACATAGTTTAGCTGTCCATTTATAAAATGTACGGTTCATAACCGCAAAGCCTTGCCACTGCTCTTGATAAGGCATGATTAACTCGAGTGCTCGAGTTTCGTTTGTGACTTGCTGAAAGCTGTGATTTTTTGGGCTTGCGTTGTTAGCTTTCCAGCTTAGTTCTTTGAAGCTTGCTTCTTGGGTAAAGCCGTAGTGTTCTGCTAGACCTTTGCTTACTTTGTTGTTGAGGCCTGTGTACATGCGCATGGTAGCTATTGCTTTGTTTTGTGCGAGCGTAAAGAAATGCTGATAAAGTTTTTTGCCCACCCCTAAGCCTTGATAGCCAGGTATGACTCTTAGGGTTTCGAGCCATGCTGAGTCGTTTGGCAATACTGTGAATTTGGCGCAAGCTATGATTTGGGAATTTAGTTCTGCCAGAAAGAAATTGCCTTGCTTATCGTTTATAAATAAGTCAAACACATCTGTTAAGTACTGTAAATTTGGTGTGGATTGCTTTTCAACGTTAAGAATAGCTTCTTTATCTTTTGCTTCAACAGGGCGAAGTATCAAATTATTCATATGACCTATCGTAACCTCTTAGCATCTAGGTAGGCCCATGGCTTGTTTGCAAAATAGCAGGCAAACTCGAGTGTATGGAATCTTCATAATCGAACTTTGGTGTCTTGCAAAGCTACTGTGAGCTAAGTCTAATGGTGACCTGAGGATTCTTCCTTTTCTGAGATAAGGGTATGCTTTAAGGCGTGAATGTTTTAGATAGATATCAAGCTACTGGCGCTTATCATGAGGGGCATTTTTTGCTTGCCTCTGGTCGTCACTCACCTAAGTTCTTACAATCTACTACGGTTAATCAGTACCCTGAGCATTGCTTGGCTTTTGGTGAGGCTATGGCTGAGCAAATTAAGCATTTGAAGCCTGACTTTATTATTGGACCTGCTATGGGTGGCATTACGCTGGCTTTTGCAGTGGCTAAGGCGTTGGGTTGCAGGGCGATTTTTGCTGAGAAAAATGCTGAGGGGGGCATGTTTATTCGTGAGGCGTTTGAAATTAAGGCTAATGAACGCTTTGTTGTGGTTGAGGATGTTGTTACGACAGGCGGAAGCCTGAAGAAAGCTTTGCGAGCAGCTGAGGCATCTGGTGCAATTTGCTTGGCTATTTCTTGCATTATTGATCGTGGTTTAGCAGATTTACCTGAGCTACCTTTTTTCTCTCTGGATAAAGTTGAGTTTGCCACGTATGAAGCAAACAACTGTCCTTTATGTGCGCAAGGTATTAAGCTAGAGGAGATATGATTCGTTTTTTATGGTTAATTTTATGCTTAGTGGTTTCATTTGCGTCAGCCCAGCTCAGCCCTGAACAAGTTGCAAATAATGCGGTAACAGAATGGCTAGGGCAAGAAAGGGTTAGCATTCAGAGCCTTTCTGGTTTGCCTTTAGATGATGCTTGTGTTGCGCTACCGCAGGTTCTTAATTCTCCGCCTGAAGGGTTAGATGTTAACCTTAATGCGCAGAAGAGTGTGCCTTTGCAAGCTGAAACTGATGCTCAGGAGGTCATACGTTTTTCTTATCCTGCTTCTCAACCTGGTGATATTCTTGGTTCTGTTCGGGTTGAACTGGTGCAAGCAGAAGGCAACTGGCAGCTTAGTTCTGTTCGTTATTTCCCTGAGCTTGGTGAAGATGCTGTTAGAACGTGGTTATCTGGGCCAGTTGGCGCAATTGTATTTACGCTTTTTAGTGCTTTAATCATTTATTATTCAATTCGTAAGTCACGCTTCAGAGCTCTTTTAACTGAAGGTATCGGTTATTTAAAGCAGCATAAACGCATTACCATTTTTACTATTGCTTTGCTTTATGGTCTTTTTGCTTTAGGCTACGTGGCGGGAACTGGCTTATCGCAACCTTGTGGTGATTTTTTAACCAGCTTGGTGCAGCAAAGCATAGAGCAATTAGGGGTTAAGGAAGCAGCTATAAACGCAGATGTTATGGGCTTATCAGCTGGCATTTTCTACCAAAACTTTACTCTAGGAACGCTGGTAACGACCCTCATTCCAGCATCTTTGTTTGCTATTCCGGCTTATCTTTTTAATGGCTCAAGGTTTTTTGCTTTAGCCTTACTTTTTGGTTACAACGGTCTTGGTGGTTTTCTTGGTGTTATTTTGGCGCTCATCTTGTTCTTAGTTGAGCTTATGGCTTACATTTTGGTTACAGCTGGGGGTGGCATGTTTCTAATGACCCTTATTAGAGAAGGCTTTAAATCTTTTAGGTTAGCAAGTAGAAAGCTTTTTCTTATGGTGCCGATTGCTATGGTTTTACTGATTATTGGTGCGTGGTACGAATCTTTAATTATCATATTACCAGCTCTTTTTGCAGGAACACCTTAAGGAGTCAAAAACGTTCTTATTGCAACAGGAACATCTAAAATACTGGTTGCAGTTTCAAAATGCTTAGCAGCGCTACCTAAGACGAACAAAGGTACCGCTGCTTTTGTATGTGTCTTAACTGACTTATCTTCTAAATTGCCATGATCTGAAGTAATGACAAGAGAAACGCCAGACAAATGCTGTGCTACTCCTTGCATAAAGCGATCAAGCTTCTCAATCAAACACAACGCCTCATCAAAACTCCCCCTATGCCCAACTTGATCACTTGGCCAGTAATCAAAAAAACTAAAGCGCTTGTTTTGCGCCATTTTAGCCAGCCTAGCACCCATAAAGTAAGGCTCGAGCTTTTCATAGCTTGAATCTAGCTGGTTTAGGTAGTCTCCTGTTAAATCTAGGCTTATAGCGTTCTTTTGAGCGTAATCACTGAGCTCTAATAGCTTTATGCCTGCTTGTTGAGCTGCGTAAACCGGTACGTTTTGTTTTTGTTTACCGCGTTCTAGAGCTCTAAAAAACCCTGGTGGGTAGACATTACAAAGTTGCGCATTTGTCGCGCCAAATGTACTAAAGAGTGTACCTTTGTCGAGTTCTTTTTTTAAGCTTGGACCAGGCCATGGGCCGTAGTGCCCATTCATGATCTGAGCACCATTTTTGCCTGTTAAGAGTGCTGTTTGCCCTGTTGCTGATTGCGGTAAGCCTTCATGGCCAAGGCAAGCATCTAGATGCTTAAAAACAAGGTTTTCATTGATTTGTTCAGCTGCTTCTTTACTTAAATCAGCATTGATTAAGCTATTCAAAAAAGGCGTTTTTGCCTTTAAAAAAGGATTGGTCTTGATGTTTGACTCACCAAGACCAACGCCATCTAAGAATAAGAAAAGAAGCATTAACCTAAGCCTGTTGCCTCTTTCATTTTTTTCAAAGTAAGCGAAGCAATTTCTCTTGCGCTATCAGCATTTTTTGCTAACAAGCTTTCTAGAGATGCTCTATCGGACATGATTTCATGATATTTAGTTTGTATGGGTTGTAGCGTTTCAAGTACTGCTGCTAGAACTTCTTTCTTCAAAAAGCCGTAGCCTTGACCTTCAAATTTGGCTTCAATGTCACTGCGCTCCTCACCTGTTAAAGCGCGGTATATCGTCATGAGGTTGACAACACCCTCGCTAGCATGATCAAAGCGTGTTTCTCTTTCTGAATCAGTAACCGAAGACATAATTGCCTTTTTAATGGTTTTTTCGTTATCAAGCAGGTTAATGGCATGGCCTGATTTATTACGAGCGATACTCTTACTCATCTTCATAGTTGGGTCATCTAAACCCATAACTCGAGCGCCTTCTTTAGGAATAACCGCTTTAGGCAAAACAAACGTATCACCAAATAAATTATTAAAACGAATAGCAATGTCTCGTGTTAATTCAATGTGTTGACGTTGGTCTTCACCTACTGGCACTTCGTTTGCGTCGTAAAGCAAAATATCTGCTGCCTGAAGTACCGGATAGTCAAGCAAGCCCATACCAATACTGACAGCCTGATCTGATTTGGATTTAAATTGCGTCATGCGTTGCAACCAGCCTAGCGGCGTGGTGCAATTAAGAATCCAAGCTGCTTCTGCATGTTCATGCAAATGCGACTGGATAAACACAATATTTGTCTCAGGATCAAGACCACAAGCAAAATAAAGCGCAGCTACCTTGCGAGAGTTCTCACGAAGCACAACAGGATTAATATCTTCAGGCATGGTTAAAGCATGTAAATCAACCACACAAAACACATTATCAGTCTTATGCTGATTATCAGCCCAATTTCTCAAGGCACCTAAATAGTTACCTAAATGCAAATCATTAGAAGGCTGAACACCAGAAAAAACTCGAGCTTTTTTTGTTTCTTTAGTCATAACAAATCCTTAGTATAGCTGTCTTTGCTTAGCTTAGGCTAGTTCTCTCAACTAGCTGGGGGTTAGGGGTATTGCTTCCCTACCCAAGAGAGCGGATTGGTAGCCACACCCTCTATACGCATTTCCCAGTGTAAGTGAGGTCCTGTTGATAGGCCTGTTGAGCCCACTTCACCAATAACTTGTCCTTGACTAACAACTTCACCAACCTCAACAAGCATTTTTGATTGATGAAAGTAGAAACTAAAAACATCATAGCCATGGTCTATCACCACAAGCCCACCCTTAATGGGGTAATAGTTTGAAATGACCACCAAGCCGTCATTGGTAGCCACGATAGGGGTTCCTTGTGGCGCTGCAATATCAAGCCCATTATGATAAGAAACATTACCACCTGTTACATAACGTCTTGGGCTGCCATAGCCACTGCTAAAACGACCTTCTATAGGCATAATAAAAGGACTGCGCCACAAAGGCTCAGGACGCATTTCTGCTGTGGCGTAAGCTTGATTTAAAGCTTCCGCCTCACGATCACGACCTTCAGCTGTCACTACGCTAAAGGTATCTGCACTCAAATTTAAATCTTCAACTTCTTGCGTATCTTTAACTACAGCTAAGCTGTCATTGAGAGTAACGGTACGCCCATACTCATCTGCTAAAACAACCTGAATATTTTTTATTGAAGGACTCGAGCCTAAGGGTAGCGCTAACAGAGATACAACTTCTCTATCCGTTTTATAAAAGCGCTGCACTTCACCATCAACGTAAATACCTAATGTGGTTGGCTGTAAACCAGTTTCGGGCCATGTCACAAAGATACTCGCGGGGCTACCTGATTGAACGCTTTCAGGTACTCGCAATTCTGGTTTTAAAGTTGGAATGCCGTATAAACTATGTTGAAAGGAAACTTCATTATTAGAACCATCTTTAGCATTAATCTCTATGGTTTGAGAACCTTCAGCAGCTAACAAAGACACCACGTAAGACTGAGCTACCTGACTAAGCTCGAGTCCTGCGTAACGAATTGTGTAGGTTACGGGTTCATTAGAGGCTAAACTCAGATCAAAAGGTAAATCAGCAGGTACTTCTGAGGGTACATTAATCGTTATTTGGGGTGCTTCTAAGTCAAGCATTGTGTTTGCTTGCAAAAACGGAAACACAAGGACCAGAAAGACAAATAAGAATTTACGCATGAGTTAACTTTGCGACGTTATAAAAGGAATATTACGAAAAACGTGTGACACATCTAAACCGTAGCCGTAAACAAATTCATCTTCGACTTCAAAGCCCAGATAATCAATTTTAATCTCAACTTTTCTTCGTGAGGGTTTAGAGAGTAAAGATGCAACTTTGACAGATAAAGGGCCACGGCCTTGCAAGTAAGCTTGTAAGTACTGCATGGTTAGACCGGTATCAATGATATCTTCAACCAAGACAACATGCTTATTTTTTAGTGATTGATCAAGATCTTTAAGTAAACGAACTTCACCACTTGATTCAGTACGAGAACCATAGCTAGATACAGACAAAAAATCAATGGTTAA
>CAZWJZ010000144.1:0-10822 GCA_964634665.1 uncultured bacterium
GGCTGAGTAATTTCCGAAGCTTAAATACCTTTAAATACCGTTACGGTGTGGGGTTCTAAAGTGAACTTTTCGCCTGCTTTGTAGCTTTTGTACTTGTTTTTTTCAAAGGGGTCGCTGGTGAGTTCGCAGTACCATGTTTTGCAGTCAGTTGCTTTGGGTAGGACAAATTTTTCTTGGCTTTGTTTGTTAAATATTATAAAGAAGCTGTCATCGCCTAGTATTTCGCCGTGGGTGTCGGTTTCGTAGAAGGCTGCGCCGCATAGCAGCATACCTAGGCTTTTTATGTTGGGGTTTTGCCAGTCTTCGTGGTTCATTTCGAAGCCTTTGGGCTGCCACCAGCTGACATCTTTGCAAATGTTTTTGCCTTGCTTGCCTGTGAGAAAGCTCCGTCTTCTAAAGATGGGGTGTTCTTTTCTGAAGGCAATGAGTTCTTTTGTGAACTCGAGTAGGTCTTGTTGGTTTGGGCTTAGCTTCCAGTTGTACCAACTTGTTTCGTTGTCTTGTGCGTAGGCGTTGTTGTTACCATTTTGGGTTCTAGAGAGCTCATCGCCACCTAGTAGCATGGGTACGCCTTGTGATAAGAAGAGGGTGGCGAGGTAACTTCGTTTTTGGCGTTCTCGGAGTTGATTTATTCTTTTGTTGTTTGTTTCGCCTTCATGGCCAAAGTTCATGCTTTGGTTATGATTGTCGCCATCTCGGTTGTTTTCACCGTTGGCAAGGTTGTGTTTTTGCTCATAGGTGACCATGTCATGGAGGGTGAAACCATCGTGTGAAGTTACAAAGTTTATAGAAGCGAAGGGTTTTCTGGCGTTGTGTGCGTACATGTCACTACTGCCGGCTAGGCGAGTAGCTAGGTCAGCTACTTGGCCTTGGTAGCCTTTCCAGAAGCCTCTTATGCTGTCTCGGTACCTTCCGTTGAGTTCTGCCCAGTGCCATGGGAAGTTGCCTACTTGGTAACCACCGTGGCCTACATCCCATGGTTCGGCGATGAGTTTTACTTGTGACAAAATCGGGTCTTGTTGTATGACTTTAAAGAAGGCGGATAGCATGTTTACGTCGTAAAATTCTCTTGCGAGTGCAGAGGCTAAGTCAAAGCGAAAACCGTCTACGTGCATTTCTTCTACCCAGTATCTTAGGCTGTCCATGATGAGTTGTAATACATAGGAGTTACCTGGGTCTAGGGTGTTGCCTGTTCCTGTATAGTCCATATAGAGACGTGGGTTGGTTGGGTTAAGTTTGTAGTAGGCTTTGTTATCTATGCCTCTAAAGGATAGGGTTGGGCCTAGGTGGTTGCCTTCGCCTGTGTGGTTGTAGACGACATCTATAATGACTTCTAGGCCTGCTTGGTGCAGCCGTTTGACCATTTCTTTAAATTCGAATACGGCGTTATTAGGGCCTGTGGCTGCGTATGAGGGTTCTGGTGCAAAATAAGATAAGGAGTTGTAACCCCAGTAATTAGTAAGGTTTTTGTGTACTAAGTGCAGGTCGTTAACTTTGGCATGTATGGGCTGTAGCTGTATTGCAGTGACCCCTAAAGAGCTCAAGTGCTTAATTATAGCTTCAGAGGCTAAACCTAGGTAAGTACCTCGTAATTCTGCTGGGACATCAGGGTGGGTTTTGCTAATGCCTTTGATATGTGTTTCGTAAGTTATGGTGTCACGCCAAGGGGTATCTGGTAGCTTGTCACCTTCCCAGTCAAAATCACTACTTGTGACCGCGCCTAAGGCTGCGTAAGGAGCGCTATTTTTTAGGCAGGCTACTCGGTCATCTGTGCCATTGGCTAGACTGTAACCAAATAAATCATCTGACCATTGTAAGGGTCGCCCTATGGTTTTAGCGTAAGGGTCAAGCAATACTTTGTTTGGGTTAAAGCGGTGCCCTTCGTTTGGGTCATAAGGCCCGTAAACTCGGTAGGCATAAAGTTGACTAGCTTTTAAGCCTTCAATATAGCCATGCCACACAGGGCCTGTTTGATCAGGAAGGAAAAGCGAAGCGCTTAGCGCTTGTGTTTGTTTATCAAAAAGAAGAAGCTCAATTTTTTCAGCATGCTGTGAGTAAACAGCAAAATTAACCCCTTTACCATCCCAGTGACTACCTAATGGGTAAGGTAAGCCTGGCCAGACTTCAATAGCAGGGCTCGAGCTTTTTGCTTTGCTTTTGCTGAGGGTTTGCGGCATGAAGCTTTAGTTTAGCTTATTTAAAGCAGGGGCGAATAGTTCGTAGCACAATCTAAACTATCGTTTATAGCTTGGGCGTTGGTGTTTCTTGCTGCGTCATGCTTTGTTGTACCAGTTCAGATGATGACCTAAGCTCGAGCTTGCTGATGAGCTGCGTAGCAAAATCTAGTGATCTTAAGTCATCTTCTAGCGTACCTATGGGTTTTTCGTCATTGCGTATGCGGGCTAAGAAATGCTCGAGTTCTTCACGTAGTGGGTTTTGCTCATGGATGGTTCTTACAGTTACTTGTACGTGGCTGCCGTCATTTTGTTTCTTTTGGGGTTTGTAGACTGACATTTCGGTGTAGGGTTCTTTGGCGAAGTCTAGCCTTGTGGTTTGCTCTGGTTCTGCTATGACTAGGCTGCGTTCTGCGTCAGGGGCTATGCGGCTGGCTAGAAAGCGGGCTATACAGCCGTTTTTGAATTGTATTTGGGCTGCAGCGACATCTTCGTGTTTGCTGTTTTCGAGTGCGTGCCCTGCTACGCTTATGTCTGCCACTTCTGAATCAACAAGGCTTAGCACTATGTCGATATCGTGAATCATAAGGTCAAGTATGACACCGACATCTTGTATGCGTGCGTTGGGGGTTAGCCTGCGGGCTTCTATGAGGTAGGGGTTTTTGATTTGTTTTTTGAGTAGGTTTACGGCTTGATAAAAGCGGGTTATGTGGCCTACTTGCAAAATGAGCTTGAGCTCCCGGCTTAGGTTCATGAGTTCTCTGGCTTGCTTTACATTGTCAACAACAGGTTTTTCGACGAGTACATGAACCCCTGCGTGCAGGCATTTTTGGGTGAGGTCGTAATGCAAGCTGGTGGGCGCAGCTATGCTTACGGCGTCTAGCTTCTCGTGGCTTAAGAGGGCTTCTACGGTACCGTAGCCGTTGGTATCAAAACTTACTTGTGCTTCGAAGCGTTTAAAGTCATCTGGTTCAACAATAGCTACCAGATCAATATGGGGTAAAGATGTATAGATGTTAGCGTGGTGTCTGCCCATGACACCTACACCAATAACAGCTACTTTAAGTCGTTTCATAAAGCTTTAGCCTCTGCGAGCTTACGTATGAAATGAGTGTGGAGTTCATGTGAGCCGCGCATGATTGTTATGTTCGCGCGTATAGGTTGACCTAGCAAAAAGAAGTCTCCTAGGGCATCTAGTGCCTTATGGCGGACAGGTTCATTTTGATAGCGTAGGGGTTGGAGTGCACCTGACTCATCAAAAACAATAGCATTTTCTAAGCTTGCCTGTGAAGCTAAGCCTTGTGAACGTAAATACTCGAGCTCACTTAAAAAGCCAAAGGTGCGTGCATTGAGTAGTTCTGCGTAGCTTTCTGGGCTGCCTTGCCAGCTTTGTTTAGCTATAGCAGGATGCTCAAACTCAATGCTGGCGGTAAGCTTAGTTGCGCCTTGTGCTGCTGCTATATAAGATTGACCTTTTTCGTGTCTGATAGGCTGATTTATAGTGAAAAAATCAGGTATGTCTGGCTGTGTGCCTAGTTCATCTATGGCTGCTAACCAGCCTTGAGCACTACCATCAAGAATGGGGAGTTCTTGATCGCTTACTTCTATAACAAGATTTCGCCACCAGCCTTTGACATGTAAAGCCGCAAGTAAATGCTCAACTAGGGCTATTTGTTGATTATTTTTAGCGAGCACAGTGCAACGTTGCGTATTCATAACATTATCTATACTAGCTTCTATGCTGACCCCGTTACGCACAAAGCGCACAGGGCCTTCTTCAATAAAAAAACGAACTTCGCTTTTTACACCTGTGTGAAGTCCGTAACCTTGAATCATTAGTTGTCTCCAAGCTTAAGTTTCATTTTGTAATTTAGCTTGAATACTGTGACTAATGACAAATACAAGACATTCACTAGGGGTTCCTTACTGAGCCTTTTTGACAAACTGCCAGATAGACTCGAGCTTACCTAGTAAGTAGTGTTTTCTGACGTATTTTTTGTAGGGTTCTGCCGGATAGCCGTTCCATGTTTCACCTGCAGGTATGTCTTTGGTTATAAGGGATCTTGCACCTACTTGTGCACCGTCACCTACATGTGCATGGTTAACTGCACCTACGCCGCCGCCCAGCATAACGCCTCTACCTAGCGTGGTGCTGCCTGCGAGTGCTACGGTGCCTGTAATAATGCAGTCTGTTCCCATGGTGACGTTATGACCTATTTGGCATAAATTATCTATTTTGGTTCTTGCACCAATACGAGTTGCACCAAAGGTAGCTCTGTCAATGCAGCTGTTTGCACCTACCTCAACATCATCTTCTAGAATAACCTTACCCAAGTGATGTATTTTTACCGCTCCTCGTTGACTTGTGGCGTAACCAAAGCCATCACTTCCTATAATAGTGCCCGAGTGAATCATAACTCGAGCGCCTAACTTGCTATGAGCATACACGCTTACATTAGGATAGACCGTGCAATTTTCACCTATCTCTACCTGTTCTGCAATAACACAATTAGCAGCAATACGAGTGCCTGAGGCTATGCTAACGCCTGCCCCTATCACGGTATTTGCGCCAATATGAACGTTTTCGGCTAAACTAGCACTCTCATGAATACTAGCTGTCGCATGAATACCCTCAGCAATATAAGGCTTGTGGCTAAAGGCTTGTGAGAGTAGCGCTAAGGCCAAACGACTATCGTTAACAATAATTTGAGGCGTTTTAAGCTCGAGCTTTTTTTGACTAACAATAAGACCCACGTCTGTTAACTGAGCTAAGTCTTTAGAGCTTGCGAGTACCGCAACACTATCTTTTTGAGCCACGCTTGGTTCTGTTAAGCGCACAACCGTTACATCTTCACCCATGAGTTCACCTGAAACTAAGGTAGCTAGGTCGCTGGCTTTTTTGCTCATGGCTGCATTCTATCGTTATTTTCTTCTTCAGGACTTGTGTTGTTTTGCGTTTCAGGAGCCTCTTCTTGGCCATCTTCACTCGCTGTATCAGCCTCTTCAGGTTCGCTTTCCTCTTCTAAAATGGTAATGCCAATGGTTTCTTGACCTTGAACCAAATAAGGAAAACTAAGGCGCTCGAGTCGTTCATTATCATCTTCAATGGTTGTTTCTATAATGATTTCGCTTGATTCTACATTACCGTTTAAGGCAGCTAGAAGTTCCGCAAAAGACAAAATAGGCTTGCCATCTTCTCCCCTATCGGGACTATTTTCCATACCGCCACGAATCACTATATCTAGGCTTCCTGTAGCTTCTTCAGGCAAACTTAAGCGAATTGTTTTTACTTCAGGCTCACCCCTGTAAGGCTGCAATCGAATGTGCAACGTCACAAACTCACCTTTATTAATTTCTTCTTGCTCAGCAATCACTTCTACAATTTCAGCGTAGCGTTCTTGCTCTTCATACCTAATGTTGATAGCTACGCGCTCAATCACAGCTTCAGAAAAAATATTAGTTGCCAAAATGCTCAAAGGCTCAGCGATAAGCCTCGCTGTTAAGCTCGAGATGTCACTAGGGTCAGTCACTTGCTCTAAAACCCGAACGGTTGTGCCGTTACTTAAAGTAATATCCCAAGCTACGTCAGAAGTACCTGCATCAACTTTTTGATAAACTTCATCAAATATTTGCACCGTTGCACTTGCTAAGAGAGGCGCATAGTAGCGCTCATCATTGGTAATTTCTATACGCTTTGTCACACTCGAGCCTTCACCACTGAGCGTAATGGTAATGGGTAGAAAGTCTGGCTCTAAACCCAGCACACCTGCTATGGCTGGCGCTCTATCTTGCGTTATGCTGCCTAGAAGTGTTTGACCATTATTAGCCAGCTTAAAAGGCACTACGTCACTAGGCACAATATAAGATACTTGAGCTGGCGCTAACGCTAAAGACACTTCACCTACACCCAAAAACGGATGCCCAAACGCTAACACGCTGTTACCTTGAATCTCTGTTACGGTGCCAACTGCTGCAATCGTGACATCCCCCCGCACCAACTGCACACTAATGGCACTACCCGGCTCTAAACTGTAATCAGTTTCATCCCAACTAGCAGCCCCAGTCACCTGAACAGGAAACTGACTCACCAAACGACTACTAAAAAGAGGCTCGAGTGCTTTGCTAGCCCGCTCACTTAAACCTGAAAGTAAAACAGGTGTAGCTACTGCGACAGCTTCACCATAGTTAGCAAACGCTTCTCCTGAAGGCTTAAAATCTAAACTAGCTGCCCTTACCCCCCGCATGATCTCTATGGGTGTCACCAGTGCTAAACGATGATCAGAACTAGGAAAAACATAGCCAATTGCACCTAGTAAGGCTTCCCCTGCCTCATTCTCTAAGTAAACAGGGCTACCACTCATACCCGCAGCAACGCCACCTGTTGACTCTATAAAAGGGCCACTTGCCTTAATTAAAACCAAAGGAAAGCCCGTACCCACATCTTGCTGAACAGCAATCACTTCAACAGGAAAACGCTCGAGTATGTTGTTTGCCCCTGCGGTTATGGCGTAGCCTGTTAAGCCTGTGGTGACTTCGGAAAGCGGAAAGCTTGCTTGCGCGTAACTTAGACTACTCGTTATAAAGAAAAACGCTACCCAAAGATAGCGCCTTGATAATCTATTCATTAGTCTAAGCATACGCTGTTCGAAACGTGAAAAGTGTGAACTTAGCTTAGCGTCTTAAAAACTTATCTGAAATAAGGGCGTCACGCAGCACTCCGAGCATATCTAGAGCTTGCCCTGTACCTAAGGCAACACACTCTGTGGCATCTTCAGCCACAACAACAGGTATGCCCGTGGTGTTTCGTAACAGCGCATCAAAGTTTTTTAAGAGTGAGCCGCCCCCTGTCATAATGATGCCCCTATCTATAATGTCGGCAACTAGTTCAGGGGGAGATAATTCCAAAACGCGTCTTACCCCATCAGCAATTTTTTGTAAGGGTTCTTTAAGGGCTTCAACCACATCTTCACTACTCATGCTTACTGTTTTAGGCAAGCCGTTAATAAGGTCACGGCCACGCACATCCATTTCACTCACATCATCTGGCTGTAAAATGAGTGCTGCACCTATTTTCATTTTAATATTTTCAGCTGTTCTATCACCAATGAGCAGATTTTCTTTATGTCTTACATAACGAATGATACTTTCATCAAACTCGTTACCTGCAATACGCAAAGATTCACTGACAACAATACCCCCCAAGCTAATCACAGCAATATCGGTTGTGCCCCCACCTATATCTACAATCATAGAGCCCGTTGGTTGAGCTATATTAACGTTCGAGCCAATCGCTGCGGCAAGGGGTTCTTCTATAAGGTAAGCCCTGCGCGCCCCTACTTTACGAGTAGCTTGCAATACCGCACGACGTTCTACTTCAGTCACACCACTAGGTACACAAACCATAATGTTAGGCTTAAAGAAATTAAAGGGTCCTTTACGCACCTTTTTAATAAATTCAGTCAGCATTTTTTCGGTTAAATCATAATCAGCAATAACGCCATCGCGCATGGGTCTAACCGCAACAATATTGCCAGGGGTTCTACCTAACATTTGATAAGCCTCTTCACCGACAGCTTTAACTTCACCTGTATCCCGAACCATGGCAATCACGGAAGGCTCACGAAGCATAATGCCTTTACCTTTTACATAAATAAGAACCGTTGCCGTTCCTAAATCAACACCAATATCCTGCCAAGGTCTAAACATGCTCACTCCACCATCATCTGTAAAACCTAAAAGGCTTTAATGGGGCAGTATACCAACAGATAATAAGAAGAGGTGAAAGCTAGCTAAGGCAAAATTCTAAAAGCAGTATCTGCTGAGTTCTGAAGAAAAAAGTAGAAAGACGCTAAAGACCTAATTCTTGCTATGCGCTTAAAACCGCAACACATTTCAGTAAGAATAGCGTGCCACAAAGGTAAACTGATGGCTGCTTAAGAAAGGACAACAGCATGTCTTTGAAAATTGATAGTCAGTATTTACAAGCATTATGCCAAGCGCTTGTCAAAATAGATTCTACAAACCCTAGTTTAACGCCTAACGCGGCTGGGGAACGCGCCTTAGGCAGCTTTATAGCAGATGCCTGCAAAGCTTTAGGCTTAGAAGTAGCAACTCAAGACTTAAGTGAAAACCGCATTAATGTCATTGCAACCCTAAAAGGCACAGGCGCAGGCAAAAGCCTCATGCTTAATGGTCACTTAGACACCGTGGGTGTAGAAGGCATGAAAGAACCCTTTAGCGCTCGAGTGTCTAACGGTAGGCTTTTTGGGCGGGGTGCGCAAGATATGAAGGGAAGCTTGGCGGCTATGCTGGCTTGTTTGAAAGCTCTGACAGATGCTTCTGTAACGCTTCAGGGTGACTTAATCTTAACTTTTGTTGCTGATGAAGAAGCAAACAGCATAGGCATGGAACGTTTGCTAGAAAGTTACAGCGCAGATGCAGCTATTGTTACTGAACCCACACGTTTAGAGCTTTGCTTAGCGCATAGGGGCTTTGTTTGGTTTGAGGTGGAAACCTTTGGGCAGGCTGCGCATGGCAGTCACTATGCTGAAGGCATTGACGCGAACATGCACATGGGCTTATTTTTAGCTGAACTTAACAACTTAGCTAGCGAATTATTAATGCGAACCCCACACCCTTTAGCGGGCCCGCCCTCTTTACATGTTGCTAGGCTACAGGGTGGCACTGAAAACAGTACATACGCTGCTAACTGCAAAGCCATTATTGAAAGGCGAACTATTCCTGGCGAAACCCTAGAAAGCACTCGAGTAGAACTCGAGCGTATTATTGTTGATTTAAAAACTCGTATTCCTTTCTTCAATGCAGGGGTAAAAGCTCAGTTTGAGCGTTCTCCTTTTGAAATTAGTGCTAATACAGTTATTGTGACTTGTCTTGAAAAAGCTGTGCAGGAGCAACTCAAGCAAGACCCTAAGCATGCTGGGGGTGCCTTCTGGACAGATGCGGCTTTGTTAAGTGAAAAAGGTATTCCTAGCGTGCTGATAGGCCCTAAAGGTGAAGGCTTACATGCGGCTGAAGAGTGGGTTGATTTGGCTTCGCTTAATGACTTGGCAGCCATTTTGGCTCGAGTGGCTATTGATTTTTGTGCGTAAGCAAAAGACTCATCTTAATGAGCTGCAGATGCGCTTCTATTGGTAATACCTCCCACCGATTAGCAGGCTTAAAGCTGCTACTTTAAAGCTTAGAGTGAAAAAAAGTAAACGCAAAGCCAAGCAAGCCAAACGTAGGGCAAAAAAGCGTGTTGAGCAAGAACCTCAAGTTAACGTTAAAAGCCTACTGCTTAAACGCATTCAGTCTGAACAAACACGCCGCCGCATGATTGCCAGTGACAAACGAAAGCTCGAACTTGAGCGTGATTGGTTGCGTGAGGAACGACGTAAGGCACGTGGTGATGATAGTTAATGGTTAAGCCCTTTAGTTTGTTAGCCACTGTTTATGATGACATTATGTCTGATATTGAGTATGAGGCTTGGGTTGACTTTATTGTTGATATACTTGAGCAACGAGCTTGGAAAAAGGGTCAGGCATTAGATTTGGGCTGCGGTACGGGCAATGCTACCTTACCTATGTTTGCTAAAGGCGTTTCGGTTATGGGTCTTGATGCCTCTGAAGATATGCTTAGCTTGGCTAGAGAGAAATTACCGCCTGTAAAGTTTATTCAGGCAGATTTTACAGCCTTTCAGCTAGATACCTCTTTTGCTCTTGTTTACTCAGTGTTTGATTGCTTAAATAACCTCTTAGATCCTAAAGACTTCTTAAAAATGGCTAGCTGTGTTTATAAGCATTTAGAAGAGGATGGTTTTTTTGTTTTTGATGCTAATACCACGGAAGGGCTTAAATTTTTGTGGCAAAGTGGGCGCGCTGAAGGTTATGTGAATGATGTTCATTACTGTTGGGATCATTATTTTGATGAAACAACAGGCTTAGCTAAAGTTGAAGCTTATTGCGAAAAAGACGGCAAGGCATTCACCGAAGTGCATTATGAGCGTGCTTATGACGCAGCTGAGCTTATTGCCTTACTCAAGGAAGCTGGTTTTAGAAATATAGAAGTGCTTAGCTACCCCCAAGGCGAGCAAGCTGCTGAAGATGAAGACAGAATCTGGATGCTGGCACAAAAATAAACAAAATTAAGCAAAGCTAGTCGTATAACGCTAACTCTTGCTTACTTGGCGGCTCAAAAAGACTGAACCCATACTCGAGTTCTTCTTTAGATACCGCAAAGGTAGCAATAGGTAAATCCTTGTTTCGTTTAGCTAAGCGTTGCCATAAGTCAGCAACGCTTAGCTCTAAGTAATGCAGACTGACCTTAGCGCCAAGAGCTGTGGCTTCTTTTCGGTAGTCTATGCGTTCGGCCTTAGACCAAAAGCCATTTTCAAGAATGACAGTTTGACCTAAAGGTAGTAATTGTTTTGCCAAATCCCATTGTAAGCCTTCGACTGGTTCTCTTAAAGCGTCACGTTCAGTTACGCTCTTAGAACTACGCAAACGCACTATCCACTCATCTGGGCATAACCGAACTGCCTTTGTTTCACACTCGAGTTGTTTGGCTAAGGTGGTTTTGCCTGCGCCGGGTAGTCCGCAAAGTAAATGTAGCGTTGCTGCTTTAGTCAGCGCTTTCTCCTAAACCTGCT
>CAZWJZ010000145.1:0-2419 GCA_964634665.1 uncultured bacterium
GCAGCTCGTTTTACCTCGCATTGAACCGTTACTGCTATAGGGTCAGTAGTTACAATAGACCTTTATTGACACTGCTGGCTTTGCGAAACATCATATAAGAAACCATCAATCAGTACACCCTCAGTTACTTCTTGCAGTTCAGTCACAAAGCTACGTCCGTCAGACGCTTGTAAAAAGATAACAATGTTGCCCATTAAAGATTTACTTAAGGTGTAGTTGCCCTGATGAGCATCACTATCTGTTGAAGACATGCTACCTGCACCCTCAACCGACATAAAACTTTCTGAACTGTACTGAAAGCCATAAGAACCATTACTACAAAAAGTGTAAGCACGCTCAGTACCACTTGCAAAACTACCGTCACCAACACCGCCTGGGCTGTAGTAAGAACTTGTTTTGTTACTAAAAAAATCTCTACCCCCAAGTTGGCTGTTTTGCAAATTGCTTTGAGGTTGTGAAAAGCTCAAAGTAGCAGCCAAGTTATTGACTGTTTGCACAATTGTTTGAGTGCCATAGCCAACAATAAGAACTGCGTTGCCAGCTGTACCTTGTTTTGCCAATAGATGCAAAACAGTGCCATCAATCGTGTAAGTAGCCGTAAAGCTATCCCCTGAAACCTGCGGTGCTGCGAGTTCTTGAACCTGAGCATTTTCGGTCAAACTATCAGCAATAGTTTGCAAGGTAGCTTGACCAAGTTGGCTGGCAGAAGCATTGGAAGCAGCTTGCAATGCCAAGACTTGCGTTTGGTCTTGAGCGACAACATAAAAGGCAGCTTCAGCACTATCATAGCCACCCTGAAAGCCCTCTAAAATGCTGAAAGAAACACCCGTTGAAGGTGAACTTAAGGCAGTACCCGCTTGGTAAACCTGATCAGCCTGAATGACCGTAGCGTTTGCAGCATTGGCTAACGGCTGAGTTGCACTAGGCGCTAAAGGATTAGGGTTCGCTGCTTGCCCCAGAGGATTAGCAGGCGTTACAGGCGCTTCTTGAGTTTGCCCTAAAGGATTAGCAGGCGTTGCTAATGAGCGAACAAAAACAAGCTCCGTAAAACTCGAGTTATCTATTTCACCCGCATCATTCATAAAGGCAGTAGTTAAGAGTAACTGCTCAGCACTTAACTCAGCACCAAAAAACAAATCTTGCGGATAGTTAGCATCTGTCAAGAAAATAAAACCAAAAAGCAAACCATCTTCAAGTTGACCTTGAACTCTAAATGTATCTTTACCGCTATCTAAAAGTGTACCTGCATAGCCTTCAGGGCTAAGCCTAAGCTCTAAAGTGGTTGTAGGGTCATCTTGTTGCGTGTAAAAACCTGAGTAATCTTGAGCAAATACAAAACCTAAACTGAGTAAGCAAAAACAAATTATTTTAAGCATGGACTGCCTCCTAAGGCTAAGTATGCAGGGCAAGGCGTTATACCAGCGTTATACTTTGCTTTAAGGGTACTCTAGCAAGATTTAAAGCAAAGGTAAAACAGATGCTTGCTTCTAAACTAAGCAGTTGTAGATTGTGAATCTCGCCATAAGTATGTTGCAGTCAAGGCAGCCAAAATTGCGCCAAGCACAGGCGCAAACCAGTAAAGCCAATGCTGTGACCAGACACCCGAAAATAAAGCAGGTGCAAAACTACGTGCAGGATTCATAGATGCACCCGTAAACCCACCACCAGCAAGCGCACAAACAGCAACCGTAAAGCCAATATAAAGCCCAGCCTGAGGCTGTTTCTGAATAACACAAGTAGCTATAACAAACATAAGAAAAAACGTCAAAATGACTTCAATAACAAAACCCTGAGCCATAGATGTATCAGCAGCTAAAAAAGTAGCGCCATAGCTAACAAGCTCGAGCTTTTCACTACCCAAAGTTGCTTTTAAGCAAGCTAAAGCCACAATTGCACCTGCAAACTCAGCTGTCAGGTAAGCCAGCAGCATTTTAAAACTAATGTTACGCATGACCCAAAACCCCAAACTAACCGCAGGGTTAAAATGAGCGTAAGAAAGCCCACCTACCGCAGAAATCATAATGCTTACGGTCAAGCCAAACGCCAAAGCTACCTCTAAACCACTTGCGCCAGAAGTCAAAGTAGCTATGCCAACAAAAACAAGTGCAAACGTACCAATGAATTCAGCTAACCAAAGTTTCGGCGTCATAAAGGTCTAAGCATAGCTTCAGTTGGCGTGACACCCTCTTTTAAGAGTTCAATCAGGCGTTTACAACTAAAGCCTAAAGCATCCCGAACCTCACGCCAATCATCAAGAGAACCCCCCGAAGGGTCACGAAAAGCCACATGCAAACGCGTTGTTTTCACAGGATAAGCAGGACAACGTTCATTAGCACTATCACAAACCGTCATCACAACATTAAAATTCCAAGGGTCAGGCAAATCAAAAAGAGTTTTAGAGCTATGCGCAGATAAATCA
>CAZWJZ010000145.1:2429-5032 GCA_964634665.1 uncultured bacterium
CTTCTCTAACATAACCGCAACAGCATCAGGCTTAACCAAAGTTGCTTCCGTACCAGCAGAAAAAACCTCAACAGAAAAACCCAAGTCATTAGCGTAAAAACGTAACCAAGCCTCAGCCATCTGACTACGCGCAGAATTATGCGTACAAAGAACCAATAAGCGCATGAAACCCCTTCAAAAAAGCATAAAAAACAATAAAACCAAGAATAAGCTCGAGTACGAGCATTAGCTGTATCAAAGTACAAGTACAAAACACTTTTCAAACTTCTAAACTAGACAAAAGCCTAGCTTAGAAGAAAAGCATAAAAAACGATTGTCATGAAGATGTCAGCAAACAAAGCTCGAGTTTTTGGTTCGTTAGTTTCTTATAGAGCCTGAATTGCGGTAACATGATTAGGTTAAAGAAATTAGAGATGCTTTTGCATGAACAAAAGTAATGTTAATAATGCCTTGATTTTAGAGCGTAATTTAAAGTTAATGGCAAAACCTAACACTCAAAATGTAAGGAGTAAGCTTATGGCAGACAGGCAGTTATCTCACTCAGATTTACTTCAACTTAAACGCTGGAACACCCCCACTATTTATAATGGCTGGGAACAAATTACATCTAAAGACATCGCTCGAGAGTGCTTTAATATAGAAGAAACCCGTGACTTCATGCCCCAAATGGGACCCATGGTTGGCTACGCAGTCACAGTTGTTATTGAACCCTCCAACCCAAAACACAAAGAAAACACGGCTGCAAACCTTGACTACATTCGTTATGTCGCAAGCATTCCGGGGCCAAAAATTGTCGTAGTTCAAGATTTAGATAAACCCCTTGTACTAGGGTCAAAATGGGGTGAAGTAAACAGCAACAGGCACCGCGCTTTAGGCTGCGTAGGAACCATAACTGACGGCGCCATAAGAGATGTCGATGAAATGACCAACGCAGGCTTCAAAGCCATAGCAAAGCGCTTATGCGTAGGGCATGCCCACGCAAAACCTGTACGCTGGAACTGCGAAGTAGAAGTCTTTGGTACCAAAGTAAAACCTGGTCAACTCATCCACGCAGATAAACACGGCTTCATGGTCATACCCCCCGAAGATGAAGCACAACTCCTAGAAGCCGCCGTGTTCATGGACCAAAACGAAACCAACACCGTTATACCAGCAGCCAGAAGCAGCAGTGGAAAAACAAACGAAGAACTCATAGAAGCCCTAAGTGAAGCAGGTAAAGCCTTCGCTGCAGCAACAAAAGAAAAATTTAAAAACAAAGGCGAATGGGGTTAGGAGAAACTTTTCTGCCTTGTTAACCTAGCTTGTGGAAACTAGGGATTGTTGGTAAAAACGCATTGAGAAATAACAGGCAAAAGTGGATCTAACCAGTAACTTAGTTGTTGACCCTAATATAAAGGTGTTGAGATTTGAATAATAAGAAGACTCGTGAGTAATTCCAAATCTTATGTGATTCGATCTAACCTAGGAATCATTGTCCCGATAGTAATAGCCTCATGTGGATTGATGACTTGGGGTGCTATTAATCTGCTTTTGGGAAATCCACCTTATGAGACCTCTACATTTTTTGAAAAGGTTGTTGCTATACTTGTTATTCCTGCAATTACTTTAACAAGTCTTACAATGCTGACCGAACGATACTCTGTCAGTAAAGATGGTATCTACAAGTCCAATTTGTGGGTAAAACGTGAATTAAAATGGGAGCAGATTGCCCGAATTTCAGTTGTTGCAGGGTATGGATATATTCCTTTTTGTGGTTATAACATCATCATTCACCCAAAAAGTATTAAAGATAAACCCATTTCTGTAACCGCGGCACTATATGGTAATTCTAGAAAAGTAGTTAAAGGTATAATTGAAGCATCTTACAAATCTAAAAGTCATGTCTCTATTGGTGGTAGCTTACTTGATAATTATGGGATGCCACCCTACGGCATTTTTAAAGAAGATTAGGGATTAGTGGAAAGCGGTTATCGTCCCACGCCACTTAAAAGAATAAGTATGTCTAAAAACCAACTGGAACAAAAGGTCTTAGCTGTTCAATATGCAACTTCTGGTATGGCAGGATTTTAGAAAGGTTTAGGTATGGAAGAAGAACGCAAGCCTAATCAAATACGTTGGTTTCTAAGAGCTTTTCCTTTAACCTTTTGTGCTTTCACTTTACTCTATGTACTCGCCTTGCTAAATAAAATAACTTCCTATGAAATCATAGCTTTCATAACATTGGGACTAGCAACTTTATGGGCATTGATTGTAGGGTTTACGCAATTACGTGAGAGCTTAACAAGGCTTCTCTCAGTGCTTTTGGGACATTTCTTTTGGGCAGCACTTGGGCTATGTACTGCCCCCTTCGTAGCAGTCATTTGGGAAATAGTACGCAATAATGTAACAGGGATAGATGATCCTCCCATCGAACAAAGGCTCGGAGGGGCTCTTTGGGTAACTATTGCCTGGTCTTTCCCGTTAACACTTTGGTTATTCATGGGCTTTTTAGCGGGGGTAGTTGTTGTCTGGCTTTATCGGTTTTTTTCATCAGGTTTTAAGTCAAGCAAGAGAGCCTAGTACACCCATTCAGAAGTTTCTCATCAAGCAATAGCAAAATAGCT
>CAZWJZ010000145.1:5042-10786 GCA_964634665.1 uncultured bacterium
AAGCCTCTTTGTAAGTGATGAGGGACTTCTAGGAGGCTGTACTAGTCACGTAGGGTGGGTTTATTCCACCCTACCCTTTCCTCAATTATTTTTAAGAATCTAGTGTCAAGCCGAACTAAAGGATAGTCAATGAAAAAACAATTTAATAGCCTGTGGCGGCAAGCCCTTCTGTGTCTTGCTGTGGGTCTTTTTGTCTCCTGCACGCCCAAAGACCTAACCCCTCCAACTCTGTCTATCACTTCTCCAGCTCCTAATTCTCCTGTTTCTGGAACGGTTGCTGTTTTGGTTAATGCTGTTGCTGTAAAGACTCAAATCATAATTCAGGCTTCGGCCATTATCTGAAATAGGGTCATAGGGGTTTTTGCTAGTTGGTGATTGCTTTCTTGTATAATGATGATGTTTTTATCGAGTCTTTCGAAATTAGTTTTTTACTTGGCACAGATAAGCAGTTTAGGAGAATCTAAATGCATAAAAGCATGATTGTCGCCCCGCAACCCACTGCCGTCGAAGCAGGCTTTAATGCACTTAGGGCAGGTGGAAACGCTATAGACGCTGCTATCACCTGTGCATTTGTTCAGTTTATTGTTTCTCCACAAATGTGTGGTGTGGGTGGTTACGCTATAGCTACGCTTCATTTGGCTAAGGAAAACAAAACCATTCATTTAGACGCACCTGCTTTAGCTGGGTCTAAAGTTACGCCTGAAATGTGGGAAGGCTTAATCATTCGGCCTAATCCAGATGGTTGGGGTTATTTTTTAAAAGGTAAAGTAAATGATATTGGCTATAGTTCAAACTGCACACCAGGAACAGTAAAAATGATGGCGACTCTGTTAGAGCGTTATGGAACTTTTTCTTGGGAGCAGGTTATTGCGCCAGCTATTCAAGTGGCAAGTGAAGGTTTCATGGTGAGTAGTCATCTTGGGGATAGGTGGAAAAACACCGCTGGTTTTCCTGAGGCAACCAGTTTGCTTGAGCGTATTACTGAAAATGCTGAATCTACAAGACTTTATATTAAGGCTGATGGTAAACCTTATAGCGAGGGTGAAATTTTGCGTAATCCTGATTATGCTAAAACGCTGAGTAGACTCTCAAAATTAGGTGCTGAAGACTTTTATCAGGGTGAACTTGCTGACCAAATGACTAAAGACTTAGTGGCAAATGACAGCTTTATTACTGAGGCTGATTTTGCTAACTATGAATTGCGTGAAGCTGAAGCGGTCACCGGAACTTATCGTGGTTACACCATTAAAACAGCAATGGCGCCTCATGGTGGCATAACGCTGGTTGGTATTTTAAATATTCTTGAGAACTACGATTTAGCTAGCTATGAGCACAATTCAGCTGAGTATATTTATCTTGTGGCTATGGCTATGAAAGCTGCTTTTGCTGATCGTAACGCGTATCTTGGTGACCCTGAATTTGTCGATGTACCTGAAGCGTGGTTAACGAGTAAAGAGCGCGCTTCACAATGGAAAGATCATATTAATGCTGATAAACCCATTATGGTTTCCTTTACGACAACGGGCTTACCAGATACAACCCAAGTAAGTGTTGTAGATAAAGAAGGTAATTGCGTGTCACTAACGCATTCGCTTGGTTCATCTTCAGGTGTCATTACGCCAGGAATGGGTTTTATGTACAACAACTCTATGGTTAATTTTCACCCTATTGCAGGACACCCTAATTCCATAGCAGCACGTAAAGGACGCAGTACCGGCATGGCGCCTACTATTATCTATAAAGATGGTGAGCCCATCTTAACGATTGGTGCGCCTGGTGCAACGCGTATTATTACTGGGGTTTTACAAGTTATTTTGAATGTTCTTGATTTTAAAATGAGTGTAACAGACGCGGTGCACGCAGCAAGATTTGATTGTCAAGGTGACCTTATTAAATGCCAAAGACGCATACCTGAATATGTTTGCGAAGAAGTAAGAAAGCGGCATCCCATAATGCGCCTACCGCAAAGTCATGGCATGATGGGACTTGTTCATGCCGTAACGCGTAGCCCTGAAACAGGGGAAGTTGCAGGTGCAGCAGATACGGGTGCAGGTGGCATGGCACTAGGTTTGGCTTAAGAGAAAAAAGTGATGCAAAAGTTTCTTAAGTTCTTACTTTACGAAAGGGTTCATATTTCAATTGACATGAAAAGAATTGCAAGAAGAACGGTAACTTAGCAAAATGAAAAGCATTTTATTTGTAGGTAGTTCTATTTTTGAGCAGTGGTCAAATGCGCAGGCGGCTGCTCCTACTGACAACATTGTTAATAAAGCAGTAGGAGGCACCGTAACAGCTTACTGGCTAGAACACCTAAAGGCTGAACTCGAGTTAGAAATGCCTGATGTTGTGTGGTTTTATTGTGGGAGTAATGATTTTAATCAGGACATTCCGATTGAAGCAATTGTTGCTAATACGCTTGCTTGCCGTGAGTTAGTTCATAATGTTTCAGGACTAACTAAATTTGCTTATTTTAGTATTATGAAAGCGCCCCAAAAGCTACCTAAATGGCAGCTTATTGATAAGGTAAATAGTGCAATTCGTGAAGGCTTGCCAGCAGAAGATCTTTATCTTGAATGTAATAATGTGATGTTTGGAGATAAGCCTGCCATAAAAGAATATTATGTTGAAGATGGCTTGCATTTAACAGATAATGCTTATAAAGATTTAAGTGCTTATGTTGAACCTATCATGGCTCAATGGATGGATAAAGGAAGGTAAATGTAGCAATTCCACGGATGGTTTGATGTTACAACCATTCGTGGAATTGCCAATAATTTAAACTTTTTGCTAAAGTTTCAGCATTTCATTTCTGTATAAACTTCAGGCTGAATCAGCTTTTCTTGTATGAATACTTAACTGTTGTTGAAATTTCTTTAAGGGGTTTGTTTGATGGGTTTTGCTTTAAAGGCATTGAGAGGTTTTGACCAGTCAGCTTGAGGCGCACCAATTCTAGGTAAAACCCAGAAATCAAAACCCCAGTAACCTGCTACTCGCCAAGCTAAGACAAGCCAAGTTGCTAATACAAACATAAGTGGGTTGGTAGATACTGTGCCAGCAAACAAGAAAGCCGCATTCATAAAGCCACCAAAAAAAGCAGAGACTCCTGTTAATAAACCTAACATAAGAGCAATTCCTATAAATACCTCACCAAAGGCAACAAGATGACTAAACAAAGCTGCGTTAGGCAAAAAGGCATTTTCAATAAGCCAAGCGTACCAACCCTGTACACTCGGATGGTCTCCTGTTGTTAAGGTTAAAGCTCGAGTTAAGAAACCGCTTACTGCGCCACCTGCTTCAGACCCAACCCATGCGGGGTTTGTGATTTTACCAAGACCTGAACTTAACCATAAGTAGCCTAAGTAAAGGCGCACGACTGTCCAAAAAGGAACGGATGCTCGGCTGGCAAATAAGAGTTTACTGATGCGTGGTTCGGGATAGCTTACAATTGGGCTTTTCATGTTTAACCTCTTTTATTCATTTATGAGTTTATTTAGCGAGGCAGGTTTATCCATCGGAAAAAAACTGACATTTAATGTAGGGAAAAGACTTACAAGATCTATCGTTTCACTATAGCTAAGAAATGAGATAAACTAGCTAATCATGATGCTTAATCACAAGCAAACTCGAGTTGAAAGCTTAGGAGATAGTCTTCATCAAAGTCCTTTACTCAAAACACGAAAAAACTTTAAAGATGATGAGAGGGTTTTAGCGTGCTCCACCACAGAGCAGCTTAAGCCTTATCTTGAAAAGGGTGAGCTTCCGCCTTCATTTATGCAAGCTGGTCCAAGAGAGAAGCTTTATTTTGACCCCACTGAGATTAATTGTGGTGTTGTTACTTGTGGGGGGCTTTGCCCTGGGCTTAATGATGTTATTCGCTCGATTGTTTTAACAGCTATCTATAGTTATGGTGTTAAGCACATTTATGGTTTTCCTTATGGTTACGCAGGCTTAGCGGGTGCGAAGGGTTTGAGCCCCATCTTGTTAACGCCTGATATCGTAGAGCGCATTCATGAGCAAGGTGGTAGCTTGCTGGGCTCTTCAAGAGGGCCTCAAAGTCTTGACGATATGATTACTCATTTGCTCACTTGGAATATCAGTATTGTTTTTGCCATTGGTGGAGATGGCACGCTAAGAGGCGCAGCTAAGCTTGCTGAAGAAATCAAAAAACGTGACTTAGCTATTAGTGTGATTGGCATACCTAAAACCATTGATAATGATATTAATTGGATTGAGCGTAGTTTTGGCTTTGCTACCGCGGTAGAAGAAGCAGGTCGCGCTTTAAAAGCTGCTCACTCAGAAGCAAGAGGTGCGTTTAATGGTGTTGGCTTGGTTAAACTCATGGGCAGGCACAGTGGTGCCATAACAGCGCATGCCAGCCTAGCAAACAGTGATGTTAATTTCTGTCTCATACCAGAAGCGCCCATTACCAAAGAAGGGTTTTTACAGGCACTCGAGTTGCGCTTAGATGCGCGTCATCATGCAGTCATTGCTTTGGCAGAGGGTGCTTGTCAGGATTTGTTGGAGCAAGAGCCTAGGGGTACAGATGCGTCGGGTAACGTTAAATTACATGATGTTGGTTTGTTCTTAAAAGTTATGATTGAGGGTCATTTTAAAGCTTTAGGTAAAGACTTGACCTTAAAATATAT
The DNA here is from genome assembly GCA_964634665.1 of uncultured bacterium. Classification (GTDB taxonomy): domain Bacteria; phylum Deinococcota; class Deinococci; order Deinococcales; family Trueperaceae; genus JAHEBB01. The sequence goes on from CAZWJZ010000145.1 coordinate 9,689, forward strand.
TGACCCTAGCTATATGATTCGTAGTTTGCCTGCTAATTCTATTGATTCTGCATTTTGTTTGGCTTTGGGGCAGCATGCGGTTCATGCGGGCATGGCTGGCTTTACGAGTATTATGATTGGGTTTTGGAATCAGTATTTTACGCATCTGCCTATTGCACTGGCTATAGAAACTAGAAAGTTTATTGATATAAATAGTGAACTTTGGCAGCGTGTTTTGGGGGCTACGGGTCAAACTGATTTACAGTAAGTTTTTTCTTATTAGCAGTGCTACGACTAATATTAGAAAAAGCAATGGGTTTGAGTTTACGATTCTTATAGTAAGGAAACTGAGTTGTGTGTCAGATAAACTCTGACACGGTGTCAGAACATTATTGACAGCATCTTATGTAATCAAATCTTAGGCTTTAGCTAAAGGAGGTTTTTATGTATAAGCACATTTTAATTCCTACGGATGGTAGTGATTGTAGTGAAATAGCTGTTGTTCAAGGGCTGGCTTTAGCTAAAGCTTTAAAAGCTTCTGTAAGTTTTTTATATGCGGTTGAAGACCCTATGCATACTTTAGCTGCACCTGAAGTTATGCAATATGCTCCTGAACTTTATAGCTCAGCCAAGCAGGCAGCTGAAGATACCCTTAAGCTTAAGCTTAAAATGGCAGCTGATGCTGGAGTTTTAGCTGAAAAGATTCTTGCAGAGCGAAAAAGCCCTGCCGACGCGATTTTAGCAGCAGAAAAAGATCATGATTTGGTAGTCATTGCTACCCATGGGCGTCGTGGGTTTAATCGTATTATTTTTGGCTCAGTAGCTGAAGCTGTTATTAGACGAACAACTGTGCCATGTCTTGTTATTAGAAACCCTAAGGTTACTGAAGAGAATAGTAACTAAAATCTTTAGGGACTCTAAGTATCTTCAGGCTGAATTTGCCTATGAGCATATTCAGCCGAGTAAAACAGCCTAGTGCCAGAGGCACAATAGGACTCGTTTCTAGAAAAGTTACCCTAAACCATAGCTGCTAATTACTCAAAAAGCTTGTCTGCATTTTGGTAGCTATACCTATTGATGGTCTTAAATCTTAAGTTTAGCAGCAGAAAAATTAAATTT
>CAZWJZ010000146.1:0-3159 GCA_964634665.1 uncultured bacterium
TATCATTCACCCTCTACTCAACCATGAATGGGGGGATTTTTCAAACACCCTCTAAGAGTTCGCATTCAAAGTGAATAGGGCTTTCTTTAACTCGGGGTGCTTTTATGCTTTTTGAGGGGGCAGGGGTGAGCCCTGCTAGCTCAAATTCGCTTACCCCGTGGGGTGCTGCTATGGCTGTGGTGTTCATGGCTTCAGCGGTTGCTTGATTTACTATGTTTACAACAAATTCTTTGCTGTTAATGATATTTGTTAGGGTGTCTTTTTGTGTGTTCTCGTCTTTCTGACCTGTTGAAAACATAATGGCGGGCGGGTCAGCAGATACAGCGTTAAAGTAAGAGTAGGGTGCAACGTTAAGACTGCCATCTTTAGCTTGAGTACTAACCCAAGCTATGGGTCTAGGAACCACACTACCCGTCATGAGCTTATAAATATCTTTGCTTGCTAAGTCAGCTAAGTTAAACTCCATTAAAAAACAAACTCTCCTGAGCGCATAACGGGTTCTGTGCTGCCATCAGCTTTAGTGCCATCTATATCTATGTTTTGGTTGCCTATCATAAAATCAACATGTGTTAAGCTGTTATTCACGCCTTTTTTAGCTGCCTCTGCTTGTGACCAAGTGGTACCATCTTTAATGGTAAAAGGATAAGCGCGACCTAAGGCTAAGTGACTGGCTGCATTTTCATCAAAAAGAGTGTCATAAAATAAAATGCCGCTTTGTGATATGGGGCTGCTATGCGGTACTAAAGCAACTTCACCTAAGTGTCTAGCGCCTTCATCTGTATTTAAAATGCGCTGTAAAGCTTCATCTCCTTTTTCTGCTTTTGCTTGGGTTACTTTGCCATCTTTAAATGTCAAGCTGAACTTATCAATTAGCGAGCCATTATGACTTAAAGGCAAGCTACTACTCACCGTGCCATTGACTTTTTGCTTATGAGGCATAGTAAAGACTTCTTCAGTTGGTAAATTAGCTACATAAATAATGCCTGTTTGCGTTGGCTGAATACCACCCATCCACAAGTGATTATCTATAAGCCCAATCGTCAAGTCAGTACCATCACCTTTATAGTGAAGGCTTTGGTATTTCTTCTCATCAAGATAAGCACGGCGCTCCTCTAGCTTATCTAAATGCGTTTGCCAAGCAGCCTCAGGGTTCTCTTGATCAGTACGAACGGTTTTTAAAATGGCATGCCAAAGTTTGGTTAACTGTTGCTCCTGAGTATCATTAGGAAAAACCTTAGCTGCCCACGCTTTAGCAGGCACACTCACCAAACACCAATTCACCGCAGAGCTACTAATCTTTTGAAAGAAAGGCATGAGTGCACTACGCGACGCTTTTTCTGCCAAGGCAATCTTGTTACCCTGAATGCCCTGATAAAGCTCAGGGTCAGAAGAGCGAATGCTCAAAATCGCGTCACCCCGATCACTCGCCTCGTTATTAGCCTGCGCTAAAAAATCAGGATAGCTACTCAAAACACTGTCAGGGGCATACTCGAGCCTTTGTTTGGCGAGTATGTCGTCATTCCAGAGTACGGTTACTTCGGGAGAGCCTGCTTGGTAAGCTTTTTCTGCCACTATGCGGGTAAAGTCAGCATTTTCAGTTGAGGCTCTTATGAGCAAGCGTTGTTTGACTTGTAGATTTAAGCCTACTTTAATAATAAGGTCAGCAAAGGCGTATTGTTGTTCAGTGAGGCTTTTAGGCATCTCAGCTCCCTAGGTTTGGCTATCTGTTTAAGCTTCAGAATAGAACTTAGTAAATTTGTTGCACTATATAAGGTTTTACTTGATTCTTTAGTAAGCTTTACGGTGGTTTGAGTCTATGCTTAGAAATGATTGCTTTGACTTCATTCTTATTCTTGTTTAGTGTGGCATTTGGTCTTCATAGCTGCACTAACAGTTTGAAAAGCTTTTGAAGCCTGTTAAGTTGATTGAAAAACTAGGTCTAAGCGCTTGACAGTTTCTAGTAAATCTGACATGCTTTAAATCCCGAGTGTAACGCTCGGAATTAAACTCGAGTGTTTATTAATTCAACAGGAAAGACCGAAGTAGCGCCGACATGAATAAGCTCGCTAGAGCCAGAACTTTAAAGCAATTTAGTCCTCACATTAACCTTAAAAAACCGTTAAGTGCATGGACAGTTGGCATTGCTTTTATTGCGCTCATTTTGGCTACTCCTATTTTTGTGGTGCTGGCGGCTCTTTTTTTACCTGCAAATGAGGTCTGGCAGCATTTGAGTGCCACGGTTTTACCTCGCTATATTCAAAATTCTGCTTGGCTCATGCTGGGTGTGGGGGCAGGTAGCCTTATTTTTGGTGTATCAACTGCGTGGCTGACCAGCATGTGTAATTTTAGGGGAAAACGTGTTTTTGCATGGGCTTTGCTTTTACCTATGGCTATCCCAGCCTATATTTTGGCTTACACCTATACTGATTTTTTGCAGTTCTCAGGCCCTATTCAGAGCTTTATTAGGGATGCCTTTAACTTAAGACCACGTGAGTACTGGTTTCCTAATATTCGTTCTTTAGGGGGCGCTATTAGCCTGCTTAGCTTAGCGTTTTATCCTTATGTGTATTTGTTAGCTCGAGCTGCTTTTCTAGAGCAGTCAGGCACCATGCTTGAAGCGAGTCAATGTTTGCGTTGTAACCCTTGGACGAGTTTCTTCAGGATTTCTATACCACTAGCCAGACCGGCTATTGCTGCGGGCGTAGCGCTTGCGCTCATGGAAACCCTGAGTGACTTTGGCACCGTAGATTACTTTGGAATTCAAACCTTTACAACGGGTATTTACCGCACGTGGTTTGGACTTGGTGAGCGTTTAGCAGCTGTGCAGTTATCAGCATGGTTATTGGTTTTTGTGTTGTTGCTACTCTTACTCGAGCGTGTCTCAAGGCAAACTTGGCAGCAGTCTAGTAAAGAACGGTTTCGTTCTTTGCTGAGTTATAATTTAAAAGGATGGCGCGCAAGTGTAGCCATCTTGGTTTGTTTTTTACCTATTGCGCTAGGTTTTTTGTTGCCTGCAGGCATATTACTAGAAATGGCGCTGAGTCACGCTGCGAGATCCTTTAATCCTGCCTTTTGGGGATTTGCACGAAACAGCTTGTTTTTAGCTACTATTACCGCAGTCATTGCCATTGTGATTGCGCTCATACTGGCTTACGGTAC
>CAZWJZ010000146.1:3169-10785 GCA_964634665.1 uncultured bacterium
CACGCATACGCCCAAACTTAATAAACCAAAGCTCGAGCCGTATTGCTTCTATGGGTTACGCCGTGCCAGGTAGTGTTATTGCTGTTAGTGTTCTTATTAGTTTTGGCTGGCTAGATGAGCAGCTTAATAGCTTGTCTGTTGGTCTCTTTGATTATTCTTTGGGCTTACTGCTTAGTGGCACTATCGTGGGACTTATTTTTGCTTATTTGGTTAGGTTCTTAACGGCTTCTTTTAATACTATTGAAGCGGGGTTAAAAACGATTACCAGTAGTATGGATGCTGCCGCAAGAAGCTTGGGGCATAATTCTATGAGTAGGCTTTTAAATGTACATATTCCTTTATTAAGAAGAAGTCTACTGACAGCAGCCATACTTGTTTTTGTTGATGTTATAAAAGAACTACCTGCAACGCTTATTGTTAGACCGTTTAATTTTGATACCTTAGCGGTGCGTGTTTACCGCTTAGCTTCAGATGAGCGTCTGGTAGAGGCATCTGGCGGCGCACTTGCTATTGTTGTGGTTGGTATTTTGCCCGTCATTTTACTAAGTTTAGCTGTTTCCAGTGGGCGCTCTGGTAATCATTAAATCGCTAAAGCTAAGATTATTAGATACAGTGCAATCTAAATCTCTTAAAATTCCATCTTCAAGCCTATAAATCCAAGCATGAACGGCTAGGGTTTGCCCTTTATGCCAAGCTTTTTGAATGATATTTGTTCTACTAACATTCTTGGCTTGCTGAATGACATTTAGTTCGCATAACTTATCAAAAGCATCAGCTTTAGTTAAGCCATCTAATTGTGCATGCTCATAACTAGCAACATCTTGAATATGCCTAAGCCAATTGTCGATTAAGCCTAAAGGTTTTCCCTCCATAGCGGCTTTAACCCCACCACAACCATAATGACCACAAACAATAATATGTTCAACTTTTAAAACCTCAACGGCATATTGAATAACCGAAAGGCAATTCATGTCTGTATGAACCACAATATTACCAACATTCCTATGTACAAACACCTCACCAGGACCCAAGTTAATAATTTGATTGGCGGGAACGCGGCTATCAGCACAGCCAATCCACAAGTAATTAGGGTTTTGTTGCTTAGATAAGCTCTCAAAAAAGTCAGGATCTTCTTGCTTTATTTTTTCAGCCCACTGCCTATTACTATCTAAAAGATGCTTCAGTAATTTCACAGCATAAACCTATCACAAAGTCACAAATTAAATGAGTTTTTAGAAGGTGCTTATGTTACGCATAATGGCTTTAAGCGCAGTAGATCCTTTGACTAAAGATGGACTCGCGTAAGCCAAGAACGACGCATCTATGCAAAAAACCTGCCTTCGCGTAACAGCCTTAATCTTCTGCCAAGTAGGATTCTCAAGAATAAGACTAGTCTGATAATCACTTGCCTTGACATGCTGCAAAGACAAAACAATGACATCGGGATTCATAAAAGCAACTGCATCATCATCTAAAACAACGCGCTTTTTACGCGTTAAAGCCAAAGCATTTTCAGCACCAGTCAAACTAAGCAAATCGTTCACCCAATGATACTTAGCTGGCGCAACAAGAGGATCATGACTCCACAGTACCAAGACCTTAGGCAGACGTTTAGAAAGTTGCCTAGGCCTCAACTCTGAACGCATGCTGGTAATAAGCTCTTCAGCACGCTCAGCTACGCCTAAAGCATGACCAATCACACGAATATCCTTAAAAACATCCTCTAAACTCAGAGCTTCCGTTATAAGAAACTCGAGTCCTGACGCTTCTAAACTATCAATGATTTCTTTGTCTCCTGATTCACTTAAAGACATAATGACCAAGTCAGGATCTAAATCATAAAGCCCATCAAGATCAAAAGGCTCGAGTCTGGGTAAGTCTTCTAGTTGGCTTGATGGTTTATCTGTGCCTGCATGAATAGCGACTAAGTAATCTTCGCAAGCTAGAGCAGTTATGATTTCGGTGGTAGAGAAAGCTAAAGAAATAATGCGCATGATTCACAGCATAGCTTTTAAGCCGTCATCAATGAGTAAATTTGCAAAGATTTATGTGCAAGATTACCTATAGATTGTGACTGGAATCCAAAGGAAAAGATAATGCTATTATTAATCTAAAGAGTAATCACCACGTTGCTAAAGATGCTTTGGGATCAGCACTTAAAAATACGATTTATTTCAAAGGGTATCTAAATATATTTGGTTATACTAATTACTACGCAACTGCTATTCGAAAGCGGAACCCGCTATGCATCAACTTTTACCTCAATTTATTCTTGAGAAGTACAAGAATAAGGAACAATCCGGATCAATGAGTGCTATCAGCTTATTTGTTGATATAACAGGATTTAGTAGCCTTACAGATCAACTTATGAGTGAAGGCACAGAGGGTTCAGAAAAACTCGCTGAAACAATGCGCTCTGTATTCACGCCCTTAATAAACACGATTTATCACTATAATGGTTTTGTTGCTACCTTAGCTGGTGACGCCATCAACGCCATCTTTATACACGAAAATAATAAGGCAATAAATGACGCACTCGAGTGTGTCAGTCATATGCCTTTTATCTTAGAGCATTTGGAAGGCGATTTAGAGTTTAGTGCTCGCTTTGGTTTAGCTTACGGAGAAGTCAAGTGGGGTATTGTCGAGTCAGAAACGAAGACGCAAACAAGCTATTACTTTTCAGGCACAGCCATAGACAAGGCCGTAGAGAGTCAGCAAAAAGCAGGCAATAATCAAATACTTGTACATGAAAGTCTTTATCAAAAGCTTGCAGACTCGAGTGATTTAGGCCTAGATGCTTTAAGCTTAGAGAAAATTGAAGAAGAACTTTATTTGTTTTCACAACGCTCAAGTACTTCAATTGAAGCTCAAGTCAATGAACTTAACAAAGAAACTTTAGAGTTAAGCCAAAACTTTTTTCCTAAGCAGATACTCGAGCAGGAGCTCTTTGGTGAGTTTAGGCAAGTGGTTAATGTCTTTATTTATTTACCTACGGTGCGTACTGAAACGCAACTTAAGCTTTTTATGCAGAGTCTTTTTGCTTTGCAAGAAAGCTACGGGGGCATGCTTAATCGCCTTGACTTTAGTGATAAGGGAACGCATTTGTATTTGTTTTGGGGTGCACCGATAACCTATGAGAATGATATAGAAAGAGCCTTATCTTTTATTTTAGATTTGCAATCTCAAACCAGTTTAGCCATAAGCGCAGGATTAAGTTACCGCATGTCACATGCTGGTTTTATAGGCTCGAGTTTGCGTGAAGAGTACACTTGTTATGGTCGTGGGGTAAATTTGGCAGCTCGACTTATGGTTGATGCGCCTCGTGGAGAAGTTTGGCTTGATGAAGAAATAGCGAAACGGGTTGAAAGCAGCTTTGATGTGGAACTTGAGGGCGAATTTAAATTTAAGGGTTTCTCAGCTAAAGAAAAGGTTTTTGTTCTTTATGAACGAAAAGAAGAAAGTGAAAACTTTTTTGAGGGTGGCTTGCTTGGGCGTGAGGAAGAGTTAAAAATCTTAGAGACATTCATTAAACCTATTTTTGAGAATCAGTATGCGGGTAACTTAGTTGTTACGGGTGAGGCTGGTATAGGTAAAAGTCATTTACTAAAGGGCTTAGAAGATTCAGAACTTGCGAAAGATTCTTTATGGTTGAGTTGCCAGACAAATCAAATATTAGTAAGTTCGTTAAATCCCTTTACTTATATATTAAAAAAATACTTTGGTACTAGTGATAGCCAAGGAGAAAATCGCAACAAAAGAAACTTCAATCGTAAGTTAAATAATCTAATAGATACCTGTGCAGACCCTGAGTTGGCAGATGAATTAGATAGAACCCAATCCTTTCTGGGAGCGCTTCTAGGGCTCAAGTGGCCAGATTCTTTATATGAGCAGCTCGAGCCAAAATCAAGATTAGAAAATAGCTTCCTTGCCCTTATTGCTTTTTTTCAAACACTTAGTTTAGAGCAACCCCTTGTTCTTCTTGTTGAAGATGTCCACTGGTTAGATAGTGACAGTAAAACTTTCTTGCTTCGACTACAACGTGTAGTGAACTCGAGTGAGGAAAGCTTTGCGATTGCAGTTTTGCTAACTGCAAGACCTACTGAGAATGCACTACCTGAAGCATTGAACTATGAAATTCTTGAGCTTAATGAACTTAACCTAACAAATATTCAGTCATTAATTACCAATTCACTTGGTAATGCTTCAGAGGAGCTAATTAATCTGGTTTTTGAGCGTTCGCAAGGCAATCCTTTTTTTGCAGAGCAAATCATTCGCTATTTACAAGAAGAAAAGCAAGTTGTATTAAAAGATGACATATGGCAACTTAGCCCTAATCAAAAGAAGAAAGCATTGCCGCTTGATGTTAGAAGCGTGCTCATTGCCCGCATTGATCGTTTAAGCCAAGATATAAAAGAACTGGTACAAACAGCTGCTATTTTAGGTCGCGAGTTTGAGGTTCAACTTTTAAGTCAAATTATGCAATCAGAAGACCTAAGTCTAAAACTGAATGAGGCAGAAAAAGCTGCTGTGTGGACATCTTTAAGTGAATTGCGTTATCTTTTTAAACATGCCTTACTGCGTGATGCTGCTTATGACATGCAGCTTGTGAGTAGACGCAAAGCTCTACATAAATTGTCTGTTGAAGCGTTGGAAAATGTGTACAAGCATGATTTAGAAAATCACTATGCAGAACTTGCTTATCACAGTGAACAAGCCCAACTTACTGAAAAGGCTAAACGCTATCTTGAGCTAGCTGGCGATAGTGCTAAAGAAGCTTACCAAAATGAACAGGCCATAGACTTTTATACTAGGGCTTTAACACTCAGTTCGGAAAATGACAAAGGAAGTTTTTTTGAACTGAAACTAAAACGTGAAGCTGTTTATGGAGTACTAGGTCAGCATAAAGTGCAACAAGTTGAACTTGACGACTTAAGAGAACTTGCTGAGCAGCTTGATGATGATGCCCAAATTCGTACCCTAATTAGAAAAGCTATTTTCTGTTTTGAACGCTCAGAATATGAACAATCAATTGAGATAGCTCAAGAAGCCCTCAAACAATTAGAATTTTACGATAATACGTATTATCTTGCAGAGGTACATCTGGTTTTAGGTAGGGTTTATAGCGTATATCAGACATACAATGCTGAAGTAGACCTTAACGCCTCTGAAGAGCATCTTAAGAAATCGATTGAATTAGCGGAGCTTAGTCAGAATAAAGAATTACAAGCACAAGGCCTTACTTACCTTGGGATGCTGTATCGCTATAACTACGACACAAAAGCGAAAAACTATTTTGAAGGGGCATTAGTACTTACTAAAAATCTTGTTACTAAGTCAGCCCTCTTTAATCGTTTGGGTTCCATAGCTAGAAGACTGGAAGATTATGATGGAGCACAAAAGCTTTATGAGGAGGCATTGCTGCTTGATCAAAAAACAGGTCATAAAGTACGCACAGCAAATACTTTTTTTCTACTTGGTCTTTTGCTCTTCAATAAGCATGAATTAGTAGACGCTAACACTTGGTTTGCAAAGGCCCATAAAGCTGCCCAAGAATTACAAAACGAAGGTCTTATATTTAATGCTCGTTATATGACAACAAATATAGCGTGGAAAAAAGGAAAGCTCAGCAAAGCCCTTGAGGCGCACTTAAATCATTACACAGCCATCCAAAGCACTTCCTCTCGTGGAAAACTCGTTTTACAAGAAGTAATCGGATTAGCGTTCAGTTGCTTAGGTAGACTTAAAGAAGCTGAAACGTATGTCAAAGCGTATTTGCAAGCTATTACGCCGCTACAGTACAAATACGATGAAATAAAAACACGAGAATTTCTAACTGATATCTATATTGATTTGGATGATCTTGAGCAAGCAGCTGAGCAGTTAATGAAAGCCCAAGATCTAATTAAGGCTTCAACCAAAATTGAAAGTAGCGGTGGAGCTATACAAACAACAGAAGAACTCAAGGCACGCTTGTTTCTTACTAATGCGAAACTAGCGCTTCACATGAATAAGCATGATGAAGCTGAACAACACTTAGATAAGACGCTTCCTTTAACGAACAGCTTCAAATTTGAAACATCTGAGTTTAGCTATTTTTTTTATAGACTTTACCTTGTTTTAAAAACACTCAATCGCTCCGAAGCTAGACCCATTCTAAATCAAACCTATCAGCAGATAATGAAGGTTGCAAACAAAGTTGCTCACACAGAAGAAGAACTAAAGCAATACTGGCAAGAAGACAGATTCATGCGAGGTATTGTAGAGGCGTGGCAAGCTGAGAATCTTTAGACTTACCTGATGCTTGACTGGAATATGCACAGAGTTTCTGTCATAATTAGAAAATTTTAATGCTAATGAAATAAGGTAAACTTTGTGCTTTTAACGTTACTTCAACACCTCAAACCTAAATTTTTAATACCCAATCTTACCGCTGGCATTGTCATTGGGCTTATTAATCTAGCACTCACGATTTCCTATGCAGCTATTATTTTTACAGGTGAACTGAGTCCATATTTAGGTTCAGGTATAGGCATAGCCTTAATGAGCTCATTTGCCATTGGTCTTATCATGGCGCTCTTTAGCCCGCTTAGGGGAAGCGTTGCGGCCATTCAGGATGTACCAGCAGCCATCATTGCTGCTACTTCAGTTGTCATGTTAGGTGAGCTTGCCCCCGATTTAAAAGGGAACGCAGCTTACATAACCGTTGTTGCTTTTTGCGGTTTAACAACTCTTTTAACAGCATTTTTCTTCTTGCTCTTAGGTTATTTTCGTTTAGCAAAACTTGTACGGTTTTTGCCTTATCCTGTAATTGGGGGCTTTTTAGCAGGTACAGGCTGGCTACTAACAACCGCAGGGCTTGGCCTTATGACTAATCTTCAACTCGACTTTACAAACCTAGCAATGCTTTTCCAAGCAGATAACTTCAATCACTGGTGGTTTGGTGCCCTTCTAGGCGTTTTTATGATTGCTATAAGCACTCGAGTTGAGCATTCTCTAACCATTCCCTTAACCCTGCTGGGTGCTATAGGTTTATTCTTTTTAGGGATGGTGGTATCGGGTGCAAACATTAGTACTTGGCAAGAAGCAGGGTTTTTCTTAGGACCTTTTCCTGATCAAGGCTTATGGCGACCTATTGCTTTGGCTGATTTGGCAGATGTGCGTTGGGGCTTACTCTTCTCTCAAGCTGCCCAAGCAGCTACGATTGTTATTAGCTGCCTAATTGCCCTACTCTTAAATGCAACAGGAGTTGAGTTATCCGTTAAGCAAGATATTGACCTGAATAAAGAATTAAGAGTTAGCGGTTGGGGCAATGTCGTGATTGGCTTGCTGGGCGGTGTTTCGGGCTACTTGCTTATCTCTGACACGGTACTTAATCACAAAATAGGTACAGGTAGTCGATTTGGCGCTGTACTAGCTGCACTGGTTTGCCTGCTAGCTTTAATTGTGGGTGCTAGCTTTTTAGCCTTTTTTCCTAAACCCATTGTGGGTGGCTTGCTCATGTACTTGGGCTTAGGGTTTTTATGTGATTGGATTTACAAAACCTTCTTTAGCTTACCCAAACTCGAGTATGCTGTAATTTTACTTATTTTGACAGTCATTATTGGTGTAGGTTTTTT
>CAZWJZ010000147.1:0-10770 GCA_964634665.1 uncultured bacterium
CACCCGCAGGATCCGTAGGACCACGCTGATGATAAGCAATATAAGCAGGCGAAGGAATACTACTAGCAGGCACCTCTGTTGTAGAGCTACCAGTTCCACTTGCATCTGCCTCAATTGCATTAAGCCCTGTCGCAACAGGCCCAACCACAGAGCAATCACCCACATGAATATGTCCCATATGGGAAGAATTTGATTCTAAATTATTGAGCGTCACAACAATTTGCAAATTGCCATTATCTAAGGCCGTAACCTGGGCTGACCCTGTAACCTGACTGACTTCACCAGCACTTAAAGTACCCAAAGGATTCATAATAATCGTTTGACTTTCAGCAGCTACCGTCGTATTCGCAGAAGTATCTGAGGCTGCAGGCGCACAGGCTGCCAAAACCAACAATGCAATCATAATAAAATAGAAACTAGCCTTTATCTTACTCATTTTTTTCCTCCAAAATATTTTTGAAACAGCTAACAACTGTCAAAACATACCTAAAAAAGCAACAGCAAAGAAACCAAACCTAAATTCATCTAATACTAAACTGATTTAATCGTGTCATAAGACTGAGTGAGTCAGAGCTTACTCCCCAAACTTTTCTCGACTACGTCGGCAAGGTCGGAATTATAAAGCAGTGCGAAATTTATAATTCAGCTTAGTATAATCTACACCTCCAAGTTATACACAAGCAACCACCCGCCCAATTTATACTTATTCTAAAAAACTAGGCGTTACCGAAGCGTTACTAACCTGCCACATTCTCTCTAAAGAGAACAACACAAGTCATTCCAAATACAAAAAATAAGAAATAGACATACCGATAAAGCACCTATCTAATTTAAATCGTCAGTAAACCATGTACCCTCTTTCCTTTTTGTATCTTGCAGCTCAGCATTTAAATGCCATCATCCCCCCAATACCATCAATTGACTAAATCAAAGTTTGGAAGCTAAGCACTCTATCCCGCTGCATCATCCTTCACCAACATCAATGCTAAACAACTCGAGTCTTGAGAGTAATGTTTTGGGATCAATAATGTGTATCTTTATGTCTACCGGTCCAGCTTCTGTAGCTCTGTAAGTGGCTGTGTTGCCATTTTCACTTAGTAGCTCGAGTGCTTCAAAAGGTTCATGCTTATAATCAAATGTATAGGCTGAATCATAGCCGTTTGAGCTTTCATTTTGTATAGCTTGAATGCTAAAACTATCGTTAATCTTTAGTTCTTCTGAGGGTTCTATTTTGATAAAATCTAGCGGTGGTAAGCGAACTAATAAATCATCAACTAAACTCTCTTCAGCTTTAGTTTGCAGCCAGCGAGAGAAACCCTCGATATCAGCCGTAGTAAACATACCTTCGATTTGAAATAAAACATTTTGATAGATCCATAAGTAGCTTGTCAGATCTTCACTTTCTACATAAACAGAAAGATTTCCTATGAGCGAATCTGTGTTGTCATAAGGACTTTCTGACATCATGGTTGTTGTTGCTTCTGTTAAGAACAGTTCCTGTATAATTTCATTACCTTCACTCGATACCGCAATTTGAATTGAAATGGTTTCTTGCTCGAGTTTCAGAGTCCAGCTAGCTTTAACAAACCCTTCATAACTTACTACTGAACTGGCAAGGATTTGCCAGTTTTTACTAGATAGTTGAGGAGCTATAGTTGGAAGGGGCCAAGAGACTACAACGCTTTTTAGTAGCTTGTTTTGCTCCAGAGAATCTTCAAAGTCAATCTTTTCTTTGAACTGTGTCACAATGTTTCTTTCGGCTGCCATGCGACCTACCTTCCTAAACTCTTTAATGACCAAAACAGAAGTATAAACACTCAATTAATTAACTTTAAGTCTTTAAGTATCTTAATAAACGTCTTGCACACCTGCACAGTCTGTCTTAACGTCTACGGCTCTTCCTGCTTTAAATTTTTTGCCTAGATTAAACATGTCGTCACTATGAGCATAATCAACTGAAGCATCAAGATATTCTTTTAGACTTTCAGTGCCTGCATGAGGTCCAGCGCAAGCATCATGGATTTTTGCATTGAATTCGCAAAATGCATGATTCCCAAAACTTGTACGCTTAGGATGATTGTAAGGAACTACAGGGACATTGCCAGGTACAGAAGGTAAAGGCGGTGGAATCTTCCCATGAGGAGAGGATGGTCTCGGAGGTTTAGGTGGCGGTGGAATCTTCCCATGAGGAGAGGATGGTCTCGGAGGTTTAGGTGGCGCAACTCCACTAAAAAAGGGATTATTGCAATCTCCAACACCAATTAGATTCGTTTTATTAATATACCCAAACATAAGAATTTGAGGTTCTGGTTGAAACAACCAATTTACTTGAATACCTAATGCTCCAGCTAAAGTTTGCACTGCACCAGCTTGATCGTAACAATTTACAAGAGGTATTGTGGGTACTAGATATTCTGTAAGATTAAATGTACCTCCTTGTGCACCCATCCCGTACCTAGGTGCACCTCTTGTTGTATCGTACTTAAAACCATGTGAGCCGTGGCAATACCTAGTAATTTCACCTACAGAATGTGCTTGTTTCTGAAACCGAGTAATCTTAACTCTATTGAACAAGAAGCGAAGCGCTTCTATCCAAACGCCTCGTTTGTAAAAAGCCATGGGCTTGTTATAAATAATATAAACCTCAATTGGTATTTGATTTGCTCCAAAACGCTGATTGTTCCACTGGAGTTGCCAGCGCAGGCTTCCTTCATACTTGTTTATAGTTTGATTTACTAAGGAGGCTGTTGCCGAGACAACATGCGTACCGACAGCGGCAGGGCAAACGCCTATAACACTAAAGCCCCCTAATTCACCTTCGACTTTTACTTGTCCTGCAACGTTCTCTGCCTTGGTAATCTTAACCTTCAAGTTTACGGCTCTGTGGCCATAGCTCAAACTGTAAACCCCAGCCCAACTATTATTCCAACCGGTTTGCCAATGTGGTCCATTAACCGTTTGATTATTCTGAAAGGTTTTAATGCCACTTTGCCAAGTTAATTCAGTAATTTCTCCTTCAATAGTAGATACAAAAGGACAGGGTTGTTTTTGAAAATTCGTGGGTTTACTTATATTTATGCCTTGTTTTGGGCTTTTTGGTTTTTTCTTAAATAAAGGCATTACCTTGCTCTCTCCCTAAACTACCCCGTGAGAACTTGGCGTTCTCATTTAATGCCTTTACATCAGATACTGACGCTTGTTGTTCTTTTGGTGTTAGGGGAAAAGGTGGTAAAGACTTTTCGTTTTGATCATTATCCATATCTATTCTCCTTTATGCCAAAATAAAACACGCTCGAGCCACTGAACTGCTTTTCTTTTCAAATTTTCAACCCGTTTTAAGGGGGCAGTTATTATTTGATCTTCAAGGCTTCGCTTAATCCAAGGGTAAACAGGATCAATGGTGCAACCATGCCCTAAACTGAACATAAGTGCGTATATCAGAGCAAAGCCCTGACCATCATTAATCCCGTAAGTTCTGGCCTCTGAAATTGCTTTTTGAATTAAGGCTTTTAGTGTATCATCACTAACATAGTTTGCTTTTTCAGGAAAGAGTGCTTTGCTTTCTTGTAGGACTTGGTCAACAAAATAGTCTGACTTGAATTTAGGTATTGACTCAAGCCGCTCTGTAAGCTTTTCTAATGCAACCAAGCTATTTTTGTCATCTGGCCCCATGACAGAATCAAAATACTCCGTCATCTTTTCAAAAAGTTGTTCTGCCCGCTCGAGCTGATCTTCGCTTTCCTCAGTTAGAATTTCTTTTGCCCAAGGGTACTGTGGGTCTGTGTCAAATGAAGCGCCTAAAAAAAGGCTTAATTCAATAAATAGTTGAACGGATCCTCGTTGAGTAAAACCATACTTTGTGGCTTTGCTAGTAGCACTTTCTACAGCCTTCCGAACTTGCTTATCGCCAATAGCACTGCATAACTGAGGCAGTAGAGCTTTACTATGCGTAATCATTTCTTCTTCGAAACTATCTTGCGCAACTTGGCTTAAGGCCGTCATTTGTTCTTCTCTAATAACAAGCATGTTTGAGTTAATACCCTTCTACTCTTTAAGAGCTTAGCTCAGAACTTAGACTTAACTGCTGCATAATTGCACCATCAACACCAGGCTTAAATCTTAACACCTTACTTGAGTCTTTTGCTTCAGCAAAATAGTGAATGACTGGGCCAAAAATGGTGCCTGTTTCTACCTGATTGCAGGTTGGTAGGTAAACCCTAAGCACTCGAGGGTCGTAATAGCGAAAAAGCACATGGCTTTTGTCTGGTAGTTGTACCCTTAGGAATTTTCTGAAGTGACGTCGTATGGCTTTGAAGCTTAGCTCTGAAGGGACATGAAACATGATGCCCCAGTGCTCCCCCCAGCCTTCTTGTAGCCATGTTTGAATTAAGGGGTGTTGTGAGTGTGAGCTAAGTTCAATGAGGTGAGGTGCTGCACGCTCAACTTCAGCTGCTAGTTCACCTGCGAATAAGCATTCATGTTCTGTGGTTGATTCCTCAATAAGGTAAAATAGGTCTGGAATTGATGCTCCGTCAATAATTGCGTAGAGTTTTTGCTTTTCTTGCGGTTTAATTTGTTCTATGAGTTTGTTTTGGGCGTTTTGGGTAAGCACGGTTGACTCCTCTTAGGCTGCGGGGGCTGCTTGGCATTCTTCACAAAAAGGTACACCACTTTCAGCAGCATTTTTTAGTGTTTGTGCTTGAGTGTTTTTTTCATGTTGAGTTGCGGTAGTTTCTGCTAGTTTTTCGCATTCTTCACAAAATGATGCTCCGTTTTGGGCTGCATTTAGTAATGCTTGGGCTTGAGCTTTTTCGTAAACACTGCTTGCTTTTGCTTTTTCGCATTCTTCGCAAAAGGCGGCGCCTTGTGCTGCTGCTGTAATAAGGGCTTGAGCTTGTAAAGGAGGGGCACCTTGTTTGTCTACGTTTATAGGGTAGCTAATGTTTGGGTCTGCAGGCTTAGCGTTGCCAGGTACACCTGTGACTTTAACTTTCTTGACAGTCGTCGTTTTACCTATATGTGTTGGACTGTGAATACTTAAACTTGATGTTTCTACCTGCATGTTCTTCGCTAAAGTTATAGTCTTCGATTCTGTCTTAACCTCCTTGTTCGTTCGCTTCATGATCGTTTTTGCGTTCATGATGATGCCCTGCATATCATTTATCTCTGTATCATAGTCAGCGTTTGACAGAACGATTACTTCTGCATTTAAACTTAAAGTAGCAGCTTCTTGCTTCTCAGTAAGTTTTTGTTTTGAACCATGAATGATGGGCGTTTGGAAACCTTGGGTCTTAAAGATAACCTTATCGCCTTCTACTCGTTTTATGTAGAATTCAGAGTAAAGCTCTTTAGCTGTCGTAGGAACTAAGTACTCCGCCATAAGATCTGCATCTGGCTTAAGTAAGTTTGAGTCTTTTGGATCCATCAGTTGCCATGTTGCAGCTTTAGGAGGACTTAGAAAAACGCGTTTCTCATCATCATCATCTGCATCCCAAGCTTTAAACTGACCTTCTAACTTTGCAGCTACTAGGCTCTGCTTTGGTTTTCCTAAATTTGTACTTAAACTTAAACTTGTTCTTAGTAGGTTTGTTTCTGCTTTAAAGCTATAAGTCAAAGTTTTACAAAAAAAGAGTCTATCCTTTAGCTTTGCTGACCCTGGTAGGTACAGTAAGTGTTCTTCACTTCCTGCTTCAAGATAATCTGTTAAGGGCGTAGTCAAACCATGGCTTGAGAGTTCTTTTAGGAAGGCCATATTTTTGCCGCCTTGCAGTTGTTGACCTGTTTTTTCTAGTTTGACATCGTTTTTATGATTGTTAAAGCGAGTAGGCAAGCTTGCACTTAAGTTCTCCCAGCTTTCATCTAACTCAAAGGCATTCTCTTCATCATGAAAGATAAAACGAAGCGCTTCTTCTTCTGCATGTATGGCGCTCCAACCCATGAGTTCAGGTATATGCTGCTGCAAGTAGCCTACTACTGTATTTAAAAACTGTTGATTATCTTGATGTATCGGTCTAGCTAAACACGTACTGATAGGCAGTATCTTATCAATCCGCTCTTTATACTTATTTACGGGTACTAACACTTGATTTGCTAAGCAACTATTCAGAAACGTCCAGCCACCTACATCACTTTGATTCTGATAAATACCATAATTCAACGTAACAGCTGCTTCTACCTTTGTTTTAAACCATGCCTCTAAGCTCTCTTTTAATAACAGTGTATGAATATAAGATTCACCATCAGATGCATCTTTAGGCTGTTTTTCAAAACTATAGGGTAAAACTTCTAACTCATCGTCTTGCCAAGCAATCACAGAGCGATCACTAGCTGTAGTTATTTCTTTTATCAAGCTGGCATCAAATTTTTCTAAGCTTAATAAGCGCAAACTAGGTACAGAGTTGACAGAAAGAATAAGATCTATTCCACTTAAATCAACTTCAGAAGCGCCTAGTTTTAGTTTCATCATCTACCTTAGTCTTTTTTCTCGATCTTAATCAACTCACTATACAAAAATTTAGCTTTAAACTTAGAAGTCGTCGCATTCAGGGCAAAGAGGTCCGCCGTCAGGTTTTGGCGTAGGACTGCTGTTATTAGACGAGGAACTAGATACAGGCACAGTAAAGTCAGTACAACTAAAACTGCCTTTCAGAATATCTTCTAGTTCAGCGCCTCCTGGTTGCCAATTAAGGGCCGTAATACAAACCTCATAAGTTTCAGCGCGATTAAGATTCAGCGCTTCAAACGTAAGCTTTGAGGCCGCTGTTTCCTCATAAGCTAAATCACTGTCTTCTGAAAACAAGTAAACAAAATAGTAAATTGACTCAGCAGGTTTGCGCCAACTAACATCAAGCTGATTAAGGCTAATGATATTGATATCTAAACCTGTCACCTCAGCTAAACGGCTCTGATCATCAAGATAAAAGCTTTGGCTAATTTCACCCGCCCCGAGGTTATAGCGCAACACGTAGTCACCTGGCAGAACTTCAGCTTCCCACTCGAGCAAGCTGGTAAATTCCGGCGCAAAACTAAGTACCTCATTGTCATTCCACCCCTCTGGCCCTAAAATACTCAAGGAACGAATAGCTGCAAGATCAGCGTCACTTAAAGTACCTGCTAAAAGAACATCAAGGAAACCAAAGTTGTTCATGGTTCCAAGAGACAAGCTCGAGCTTAAGCTAAGTTCCTCAAAACTAAGATTCAGGGTGTTTTCTTGGCCTTCTTTTATATCTATAGCTTCTTGAAATGCCCTACCCCCATCTGCACTCGCAAAGACATCATAAAAGCCTTTTGGCAAGACCACTTTTAACTGGTTTTTAGGAATAGAAACAAGCAGCTCTTCCCCACCTAACACAGGAATCAAATTCACTTGGGCATTAGGCAAATTGGTGGTTAGGTTTAACCAGCCTTCACCTAGCTCGAGCGCGCCTTCTTGGGTTGTTAGCTCTTGCGTTTTGCTTTCAGAACTTGTATCAACTTCGCTAGATACTTCCGGGCTATGCGCTTCAGAGGTGGACACTTCCTGGCTAGGAACTTGAGCCTCCTCAGTTTCGGTGCTTGGAGGTGTCGGTACTTGAGGTTCAGAGCTTTGTTCAGACGTTACAACCTCAGGTTCAGAGCTAGCTAACGCCTGAAGACTAATGTCTCTAATGGTTTCTTGACCCACTTCAATACTAATAGCTTCTCTAAACACCTCAAAATCAGCAGCTCTAAGCTCTAACAAATAAACCCCCGCGGCTAAATCAAACAGCTCGAGTGGTGTACTACCTACTAAGTCATCATTAAGAAAAACATCTGCATTTACATCTTTAGTGGTGACAACCAGCTTAGTAACTTCGACAATGGGTGTACTTATTTCTTCAGGTGGCTCAGCAACAGCCTCAGATGAATCTATTGATTCTGCCTCTTGTTCCTGTGACAAAATCGGATTTGTAGTTGTCTGCTTAGGCGAAGAAAGCCTGATAACGTCACCAACTTGCAAATCGAAACCTTCGTCCATAGTAGGAACAATTCGACTTAGTGAATCATCAATACGATCTACTTCAAACTGACCTATCTCTTCAGAAAACTGTCGCCCAGCCACCTCGGTAGAGCGCAAAATAACCCCCCTTGACATATTGCTAGTTAAACCATTGTCTGTACCCAAATTTATAAATGCTGTATCCCCTCGAACCTCAAGCACTTCACCTGCCAAAGGAAAGCGTGCTTCGGCCTCGCTTACAAAACCCCGAGCAATCTCCGAAAGTTCTTGAATATTAGGTGTTTGAGCATCAAAACTCTCTGAAATTTGACTTGAAGACACCTCAACAAAACGCGCTGTTACATCAAACGAATCAGGGTAAGCAACAATGTCACCATAAACAACAATATCTACACTCTTAAATTCCCCATAGCGCTTTGCTTCATCCAAACTCACCAGACCCTCTTCACTAAGGCGAATCTCGCCAATTATATCTTCAAGATTTGCTCGCTCAATCACCACAAACCTAGGTGAATTTACAAGTTCACGCTCGAGAAACAATGACATTGCTTGCCCTACATTGATTCCCTCTATACTGCCCCCCAAAGGAACAACACTAAATTCAAGGATGGCAACCTGAAAAGTGTTACTAGACTGAGCGTTAACGGTTAAAAAAGCAAACAGAAACAAAAAAGAAAAGTGAACCAGGAATGATCTGGTATTACGAAAGAGATATTTAAAACGTTTCATATAATTGACCTGCATCACTTAATTAGTTTGAAATTACTGTAACTGTATATCGTGAATCAGTTGCCACACCTGAACTATTATAACAACGTACATTAACGCTAGAACTACCCCAAGAAGCAACATTACAGTGCGCGTCAGTACCAAAGCCTGATACTTGGATATTGCCCCCACTAATCACTAGATCAGCAAAACTTATTGAGTAAGTGCCTACAGAACTGCGTGTAGCCGTAATAGCTCCGCCACTCGAGTTGTAAGAAAAAACTGAGTTTGGCGTATGGCTTGCACTTGTTGGCTCATTAACCCAAGCATACGCTGCTATTTCACTTGTGCTCGTAACTGAATCTGAAATCACAGTGACTGTGTATCGAGAATCTGTTAATATACCAGAACTATCATAACAACGTACACTTACGCTAGAGCCACCCCAAGAACCGACATTACAGTAAGCATCACTTGCGTAACTTGATACCTGAACATTTCCCCCAGTAATCGCTAGATCGGCAAAACTTATTGAGTAAGTGCCTACAGAACTGCGCGTAGCACTAATAACTCCGCCACTAGAATTATAAGAATAGGTTGCACTTGGTGTATAACTTGCACTTGTTAAATCATTCGCCCAGGCATAGGCTGCTATCTCACCTGTACTCGTAGCTGAATTTGAAATCACAGTGACTGTATATCGAGAATCTGTTAGTATGCCAGAGCTATCATGACAAATGACATTAACCGTAGAACTACTCCAAGAGGCTAAATTACAGTATTCATTGCTACTGTAACTTGATATCTGAATATTACCTCCATCAATTGATAATCCAGCAAAACTTATTGAGTAAGTGCCTACAGAACTGCGCGTAGCGCTAATAGCTCCGCCACTAGAATTATAAGAATAGGTTGCACTTGGTGTATAACTTGCAGTTGATAAATTATTAGCCCAAGCATAGGCTATAACTTTAGCTGGTGGAATCTGTACTGTTATATTGAGGCTTTGCTCGGTTGCGGCTTCTCCATTAGCTCGAGCAGCTTTAAAGGTATAGCTAGTGTTTGATTCTGGCTTAAGCACTCTTGTAGATTCACAATTTACAGTTTCTTCAGTTGCGCTTTCTATATTTGTCTTTAGGGAACACAAAGCAGCATTCTCAGCCTTCCAACTTAGTGTGACCTCTTCCCCTTTAGTTATGGTTTCTTTGTTTGCAAAAAAGCTTGTTATACTTGGCACGCTAGTGTCAACCTCAACAATCACTTTGTCAGTGACAGGCCCGCCCTGATTTGAGCTACCACTAATCGTGTATTGCGTTGATTTACTAGGGGTAACCGTCTTGGTGCCTCCACATTTATTTTCAATTGGTAATTCTTCATCTCCTTTTTCAGGCCCTTCTTCATTTTGAATAAGTTTACAAGAGCGATTTTCAGGAGGGTTTTCTATAGACCATGTTAAGGTTACGCTCTCGCCAACCGTTATACTTAGTTCAGCATCCTTCCCATTGGCCTTTATGTCTACGCTGGTAAGTGGCCTTGAGCCTCCACCTCCACAACTAACAAGGATTGTCCACAGTAAAACTAAACTGGTCAATGCCCTAAGTTTGTTCTTAAGTGTCATTTTTAATCCTTTCAAAGCCATTACAATTTGTTCTTAAACCTTGTATTTAAACTGTGCAAAGCAACTGGCAATTTACGACGCTGCACTGTTGTAGATCTTATGCGCCTATTATAGCAGAATTATGCTAGCCATAATTTGCAGGCAGTTAGCCCAGCAGTTATCGCAATAACGTAAATCAGTAATCCCCTTTCAGTAAAAAGGGTTGCAAATCTAACGCATCTAAACCTGATCTTGCCTCAAACTCCAAGGCTAGCCAAAGAATAACCAATCTCTCCCGCAACAGCCTGAAGAATAAGCTGCGCATCTTCAGCGCCCACTCGAGCCAAATAAATATGGATTCTAGCTTTCGCTGGAATGCCGAATGAGGCCGATAGGCTGGGTGGACATAGCTTTCTTCGGCGGTATATAGGACGGTAAGGCTACCACCGAAGAAAGACTTGGGTCAGGGCAAAATGACTGGCACGGG
>CAZWJZ010000148.1:0-10769 GCA_964634665.1 uncultured bacterium
GATTCTTTTATCTTTGCTACCTGTTCCTAGCCCGCAAGAGCTTACTGATTGTCAGGAGACAGCCATGGTGTTGTCTTTAGATAAGTCTTTTAGTATGGTTGAGGATGGTAGTCAGTCGTTAGAAAAAGTACGTGAGGCTGTTGCGCAATTTGTAAAAGGGGCGCAAGAAGACCCGTGTTTAACTACTAAAGAGTTCGCTTTACTGACATTTACAGATCAAGGTGATCTTGATATTCCTTTAGGGCGAGATTTATCTGGCTTTAATAGGGTTATTTCAGAATTGAACCCTGTATTAGGTGATACAACGGTAATTGAAGCGGGTGTTATTGAAGCAGTGAATGAGCTGAACAGGTCTAATGCTGGTAATAAGATTCTTTTTCTTTTAACGGATGCTGAAAATTTTGGTAGTAATGCAGAGAATTTAGAGAATGCTTTGCTGGATGTTCGACAGAGTAATATTCAGATGTTTACGATTGTGACTAATGAAGGTCCTCATGTGGATGTGTTTAGGCGAATCTTGGGTTCTGAGAATGTCCAAAAAACTGAAGAAGAGGCTATTGGTAGTTCTTTTTTTGCAGTTGCGGAAAAAGAAGTTTTGAAGAACTCAGTTATTGTGCTGAATCCTAATCAGAATTTGGTAGCTTGGCAGCGCTACTTTTCTACGGGTCTTTTCACGGGTCTCATAAGTGTTGGTATTGCTCTTTTTCTCATGCTCTTTTTGAATTTTCATAATAAGCGTAAACGTCTACTTGGGCTTAAAGAATGGTTATTGGTTCTTGTAAGTTTGGCCTTGGGTGGATTGACTGGTGTTATTGTTCAGTACTTGTTTGAGGGATGGGCTACTACCATGACTGATAATGCTAGTTATTGGCAGAATACCTTGTTGCAAATTATCATCTGGTCTGTTATTGGTTTGCTTCTTGCTTTGAGTTTAGCTGGGTTTAAGGTCTTACCTAACTTGAAATTAATCAATACCGCAGTGTTTGGTCTAATAGGTGGTGCCTTGGCAGGTTTCCTTTACTATGCTAGTTTTGCTGCTTTAAATGAGTCTAATTTTAGTTTTTTACCTGCTTTGATAGGGAGTGCCTCTTTAGGCTTATCTTTTGGTTTAGTCTTAGCCCTTCTAACACAAACTAGTGCTCAATTCCCAATCTGGTTACGTGTTTTTTACACTAGTGATAAAGTTTATCGGTATCATCCTATTGGAACCACCCCGATAACGTTGGGAACTAATCCTGATGCGGATATTTATGTTCAGGGAAATGAGGGTAAGTTATGGCAATTCTGGGTGGAAGATTCAAACGTAAAAGTAAAAAATTTCTTAAGTGATAAAACACGGAGTTTAGGATTTAAAGAAATTGTTTCAAGAGGAGCAATTGAACTTAAAGGTATGACTATAAAGGTTGTAGATGATCGGGGGCCAGAAAAAGGCAAAACAAACAATGAGACCTCTTAGAAGAGTTTGAGTATATAATTTCTTTCAACTGTGACGTTATTGAAACGTTAAAAACGATAAACTCATTTCTAAGAGACGATTTTAAGATCTTGCTGCTTAAAAATGAAACTAAAATTAGGCAATAAATCAAAAAAAAGTTTCTCTAAGCAAAGCGATGAGGATTAGTCATTTTGAACTACTTTAGTATTATTTCAAAACCTTATTTAACAGCCGATCTATGGCGAGCAGTAGGTAATCTACAGAAATGCTTTCAAGATCAGCTCGAGTATGATGAAGATGCTAGTAATTTGCTTCGGCGGGTTCGTAATATGGCTCGCTCAGAGCAAATTAATGCTTTTTTGCGTAAAGACTTGGATCAGCTTTTTTCTAAACTCAATAAGCCTTATCTGAGCGTTGAAGAAGAAGCTGCTTTGCAACAGTTGAAAGTTATTACTAATGCCTTGATGCATTGGCCTGAACAAACTGGTGGCACGGCTATTTGGAATCAGTCAAGGCATTTTGAAGCTTTACTTAGTGATTCTGAATTTAAGGTTGAAGTTAAACATCCTAAACCCGAAAGTTATTCAGTTGAAATAAAAATAGATCCCAGCCTAAGGGGGTCTTGCTGGATTGCTCGTGAGTCGTATTGGCAATCTTTTCTTTCTAATCCTCTTGAAAAAAATGTACTGTATTTATCTGCTGACTACAAGCGTAATGACTTTATTGTTTTTGTTTATGATAATACCTATCGGGCGCATTATAAAAAAATAAGCTATGCGGATGAGCCTATTTCCTTTCCAGACGCTTTGAGTGCATCTCAAGATGAACACTTAGGTGTTTTTTTTCAATTGATTAGCGTTCAAGATTTTGAGAGTAGTGGTTCTGCGCGAACAGAAACTTTTTATCTGTCAGCCATGAGCGATGAAGATATTTTTAGGACCTACCCAACCATAGGCTGGCTAAATCCGTTAGTTTTGACGTTTAATCTAAAGGATAATGATATTAGTAACGCTTTGGAATCACGTGCTCAAGAGGCCTTAGAGATTTTTACAAGACATGATCTGGTCATTCATTTTCAAGCGCATCTGAGCCCTTTGGAAAGTGCAAGATGGCAGCTCTTTAGGGATTTTTATGAAAGGCAAAAAACCCAACGAGCTACTAAAAGTATACTTGAATACCTGTTTTGGGGGGAGGGTAACGAAGCAGCATGGCAGAGTTTTCTGTTGCTTGATGGTTTAAATGGTACTTTTGCGATAGAGGGTTTTGGAAAGTACGGCTTTCAATCAGGTCAAAAGCTTCAGTGCTTTTGGATTCCCCCTGGTGACTTGTCTACAAATGCAATGTGGTTAAAAGACTACGCTTTAAGTTTAGGTACTCATTTTAAGCAACTTGATGAGCTTAAAGATAGGGCACTTATAGCATCAGAAATGCCTGGTTTTGGAAGTGCGCGAGGGCATAAAAGAGTTAAGCTTGGTTTTTCAAATCAAGTAAGCATTTTCGATATTTTACCTTTGTTAATTAAACACGAGCCATATTTCGATTTAGAAGAAGCTATTGATCTCAATTTACTATCAGAACTACTCGAGTATGCGCTTAATTTTTTACTCAAAATAAAACAGTTATATCCTGCAGAAGGCTTGTATTTTGGTGAAGGAAGTTTTCAGGTAAATCATGATGCTACTGTTCGTTTTAATGATCTTAATTTTCTTGAAACATTTTCTCGCACCTACGTGAGTCCATTGTCTTCTGTCTTAGTGAGGTTATCACCAATTGAGCAAGAGAATGCTTGGGTTGATGTAGTACATTCAGTATCTTATGGTTATCAGCAATTATTTGCAGCGCTTTTGTCTTCTCAAATAGGTTTGTTTGAAGATTTAGCACAGGTCGATATTAGCTATGATTATGGTTGGTGGCAAGATTGGTTTAAGCTCTTGTCATCAAAGCCTTGGAATGTAACAATAAACTACGTTTCAAACCGTGGATTTATTATTAATTCATCCTTGCTTGGTCAAGCCCGTTTAGGTAAAGCAGCTGTAGGTAAGCAGTATAGCGTTGCAGAGATGCGGATTTAGGAAGGCTCATTATGAGGGATATTTCGAAATTTTTATATGAGGTGTCGAGCTGGGCAAATAGGGTACCTCGCGAGCAAGTTGCGACACTTGCTCATGTTCTTTTGTATTGCTTGCAAAAAAATGCTCAGTATGGAGTAGAGTCACGAGGCGGTGCAAAGGGATCGATTCATGACTTAAGTAAAGAGCTTGAATCAACATTAAAGCAATACGCTAGCTTTAATGAGCAACATAAGCAAACAAAAAAGGGAAGTCAGCTCATTATTGATTTCCAAACAGATAAAGTTAATAGAAGTTATGCAAGTTTTTATCAGAATCGCCAAGAGCATGGCAGTCTCACAGATAGTGTGCTGTGGTGGTTCTTAGAGGGCGATTTTGATAATAAGTGGATTACCTTAGCAAGGCAATTGTGTACAAAGCACCAGCTTGATGCCCTTTATGTTTTTTCTGATGATGCGCCTGAGCAAGTACATGATTTGGGCTTTGGGGCAACAATTAATGCCGATAGCCTACCCCCAGCTTTGCAAGGACGAGAGTCGGATTTGGAAAGACACTTAGGCTTCTTATCTTTAGCTGTTAGACAACGAAAGCACTATTTGTTAGAAGGACATCAGGGGGTAGGAAAGTCAGACTTCACTCGTTCGCTACTTGTCTCTGCCAGTCAAAAATGGCGTAATGCAAGTGATCCTGCTTTACGTAATGCCCTGTTTATTTACTTTAATCAAGATGACTTTATTGGTTCAGAAGAGCATAACCGTGTTCGTCTTGAAAAACTCTATAGTTATTTGAGGCACAATCCTGGCTTTATTCCTGTCTTTGATGGTTTTGAAGCTATGCTTAACCCTCACTTAGGTATTCAAGAGGTATTTACAGAACTTTTTGGTGCTACATTGGCCAGTGGTGGTAGAAGCTTTGTTCTGGTAGGTCGTACAGGCGGTGAGTTGGCAAGTAGTTTACTGCGGCAAATTAAAAGCTTGTCTTTAGCTCCTTTAGGCTCAAGCATTACCAAAAGAGTTACAAAAACACATTTAGATAAATTAGTTAATCAATCACCTATTGCTTTGACCCTTGAGAATGATGATCAGTTTTTTAATCAACTTATTAACTTGGCTTCTGAGCGCTACCCAGGCCGGTTCTTTCCAGAAGTTGCTTTGCATCTTGCAGAGAGTGTGCTAAATAGGGCAGAAAACCGTATTGCATATCTGAACAAAGCACCTAGCGACAAAATAACTTTGCAAGACCTTTGGGAGCATGTTGCTGAAGAGCAATCGTTACAAGTTGAACTTATTGGTAAAGATCCAGATGAGTTCTATGGCAGTGTTCAAAATCAACTTATGCAGAACCTTATTGGGCAAGATCATGCGGTTGAGCGAATTTGCGAAGTGCTTAATCTAGCTGCTAAGCAGCCACCTAGCCGCATACCTCGGGGTAGGTTTTTGTTTGCAGGCCCTCCTGGTGTTGGTAAAACGCATTTAGGTCGTCAATTAGCCATTAAACTGGGTCTTGGTGAGGAAGCCTTTTTTGTTTTTAATATGTCTGAGTATTCGTCGGAAGGTTCCCGCACTAGATTCATGGGTTCTGATCCGGGCTACGTAGGTTACAAATCAACCAAAACTATTTATGACATGGTTCGTGCTAGACCATCATGTGTGATTTTGCTAGATGAAATTGATCGAGCTGACGCCTCAATTCAAGATATTTTGCTAAGCATTCTAGAAGGTGAAGGTAAAGATGCCGAAGGAAGCACAGTTTACTTTTCGCAAGTCATTTTCATTATGACAACCAACCAAGGCCAAGATCAGGTAGAAGAAGCTTACCGAAGTCTAAAAAGTAAAGGGGCAAGCCGCCAAGAAATAGCTGCCCAATTTCCTGACGACACCTTAAGAGATCTCATTTTAAAAGGTGTGGTAGATGAGACCGAAGCGGGAATGAAAGAACACCTTCAAAGAGAAACCAACATTATAAAAGATGCTTTTGATGAATGGCAAAAAGATCCTGATCAGGGAGACGGAGATTTAATTATTGAGCACTATATTGCCCTAAGACAAAAAGCAGCTAGACTCGAGCAGGTTCAACGTAAAACGCCGTTAGATAGGGCTATGTTAGATCGTGTTGATTTTGTTATTCCTTTTTTCCCGATTCAAGAAGCAGAGTATTTGCATAAGATTGTTGAACTAGGACTTAAGAAGATAGGATGGCAAGATTGCCCTGAGGAAACGAAAAGGGTCATTGTGGATCAGGTTATTGAAAATAATCTTTCAGCTAGAAGTATTGAACGTCTTGTTAAAAAGCATCGGGTTGATGCTGGTCAGGCCTTAGCCTAAAGGAAGGATGTCAAATGGCATTAACAGAAGCGCAAAAAACACTCTTAAAGAATTCAGGTAAAACTCTAGCTATTATTGGGAAGTTTAACCCACAGGATGCAGGGGCTTTGCATACCTTTAGTAATATGAAGGGGAGTGCAGATAGTCAGCCTATCTCGCCTAATGGGTTTTTTGAAGCAGTTAAACCCTCACTGGGGCTAGATGTATCTACCGTTTTGCCTATGGGCAAAAACTTGTATAACCATTACAAGATTAAAAACCCAGAAGAAGCAAGTGGTACACCTAACCTTAATTTTCAAGTTATCACGAGTGATAGCCCACTCCTTGAAACAGGTTCAGATATTTTTGCCGATACGAAAATTACATCCATGCAAAAGCATGGCGGTAAGCTCATGAGTGAACTTGTTGAAAATTTAGATAAGTTGTCTAGCTACTCGCATAGCAACTTTGCAAAGAGCATTATCAAGATTGCACGCGACTATATGTACCACTCAACCTTTGAAAAGCTTGAGGGTGCCTTTTCTCAAAGACAATGGTTTGATGTTATAGGTTCAAACTATAAATTAAGTTCTGAAATTGTTAAGTACCTAACCTGCTACGAGCGAGATGAAGATGAAGTACTTGCTGCTGTCAGAGCACACATGAATAATGATACCTCTGAAAATAAGCTTAAACAGCATGAGCAAGAAGCCTTAGAAGAATCACTGGCTCGCTGTAAGCATGTTATGAAAGGCGATATAAAGAGTGATAGTGTTTGGGAAGCCTGCACAAAATTTGAAACCAATGCAGATTGGATCAATAATTATGCAGGGCACGAAAAATTTGGCCTACCTTCACTTTCCTTTGTTGGCGGTCGTGACTTCCTTAAATACTATCAAACCTTCTTAGTAGCTTCTGAGTCAGTTCATCGTTTGGTTCGCTCACAAACCTTGCATCCTTACATTGTTATGTGGCTCGCTAGTAAGTACGCCAAATTTGACGAAGGCGAATTTCATAAAGCTGCAGAACCCATGTTTGAACATGGTATTGAGGGCCAAGGGGATAAGCGCATTCCGGGAGAAACCTTTGCGGAGCGCAGCCAAATGCGAAAGCAAATTGCAGAAACTGAAATTGATAAAGATGTTTCAAAGCAACTTATAGATGATGAGTTGTTTAACGAAAAATTCTTGGAGATGGCAGAAGAAAGAACCTTTAATGCCCTTATTGCTGAAAAGTCAGTAACGGCAGCTAGTTTACGTGACAGAGCTAAAAAGCTCTTTACGATGTTGAGCCAATTAGCCGGTGGAACTGTTGGAGAGCTTTATAAAGAATTAGATGCTTTTAACGCAACTTTTGTTCCTTTTTATCGTCTTATTAAAAATACAAGAGCCAACGAAAATGAAGGCTATGTACTTGCAGACTTTAAACAAAGACTCATGGATCGCATTGGTGAAAAAGCTCGAGAAACTTACCCAGGCATTGAATTGCTTATTGAAAATGTTATTAGTAATGCAGAGCAAGCTTTTAAGAACAATACTGATGAAAGCCTAGATCTTAAAGCTATAGTAACCCGAGAGTATGTGAGTGCATACGCAAGTGCTAGTAAAAATCATTTTGCCCAAAAATACCTCGATAATTACGATGCAATTAAGTCAGAAATTGAAGATACTGAAAAATTATATGACATTGTTCGTAACCAACAGCAAGTAAGTTCAAACAAAGAACTTGTGGGTTCACCTGTTGTTCTAACAGTAGAAACTTCACTGCCAAGTGTAAGAAGAAAAAATATTAAAGAGTTTCGTAGTGGCATGTATGAGCAACAAGTCTCAAGCCTTAAGTCACAAAGCACAGAGCCAATTGTTAGGACAGGAGCTAAACCAGGACAGTTTGAAAATATCAAGAATGAAACCTACGCAATTTTAAACTCTGAAGGGGCTGAAATTGCTAAGGCTAAATTTAATGAAGATGCTACCATTGAGTACTCAGTTTCCGCAGATAAAGCCGAAGAATTTTTAACAGATGATAAGGCTGTCTTAAAAATCTCTGGTGAACCTGACATCCTTATGACAGAAACCGATTTCCCTATGGGGGATATTCAGAGTTTCGTTAATGTTCAAAAACAAAATGAAGAAGAAATCAAAGAGCTTCTTAATGACAATGCTAAATTGGCTGAGAAGCAAGATAAGATTGTTGGTGAATACAGTAAAAATGAAGATAAAAACTTAACTAGAGGTCTACGCGCCTTAATGCTCACGGAGTACATCTTAGCTGTTCCTCAAAGCCAGTCACAGTTAGGTAAACAAGATCTGAGTAACGGCCTTGGCTTAATGGTTGATATTGTTGAAAACTTAGTGGACGCCAATGATCCAAAAGTTATTCAGGATTTACTTGTTCGTGATGGTTTGGTAAGTCCAGAACTATCAAAAATTAACCTAAGTAAATACTATCCTGTTTCAGATGGTGATGATGGTATTGATGAGTTAACCGATATTATTAACTACCAATACGCGCTTGCCTCGGAATTAACCAGTGTACAAGTTTATTTGCAGGAATTATCTGAAATACGAAGTTTTATGGAGGCAATGTCAGATTCGAGCATCAATGTACTCTTTTTGAATAGTACGATTGATGAACTTGTTCAGCCCAGAAGCACAAAAGGTTATTTATTTAATCTTGAAGACAGTCCACCTGCGATTGTCTATTTAACAACTCAAGCAAGAGCAACTCAAAGCAGCTTACAAAATTTAGCAAGTACCTTTGCTAAGTATGCAGGTACGGATCAGCTTGTTAACTTTCAGCTGCCTATTTTTATTTCGCCAGAAAAGAAAGGTTTAACAGGAAGTATACCCTTACCTATATTTGATGGAGATGAGCTTAAGCTTGACTTTGATATTAAACAAATAGGGTCTACATCTAGTGCTGAAGGTATTGTCGTTGATCGATTTATTCAAAAGAACCCTTATCTGCTACTTGCCGCGGCTATTCTTATGCCAGATGGTTCTCAAAATTTTGGCAAGGTTCAAGAAATAAGTACAATGGCGTTTGATGGTTTAAGAAGCAACTTTGGTCTTGAAGTTTCCCGCAATGAGTCCTTAGTACAAGTTCTTAAAGACATATGGACAAAATCCAAGAAGAACTTAATTGACGCATTAATCTTTACGCAATGGTTTAACTTGCTGGTTGCAGATATGCAAAATGGTGTTGATTACAGTCTTACTGATACTCAGATTGCAGACAAAATATATCAACTTAAAAGAGAAATTGAGCGAGAGCGTTTTTCTTCCTATCATTTTGCCTATGGACCTGATTATCCGGTCGTTATTAGAGATAGTAACAATAATTTCTTAAGACCAGAAGGGCGAAGCGCCATGGATATGAGCTTCCAGATTCCATTCGGAAGTAAACATAGAGGTAGTCAAAACACACTACTTAACTTACCTTTTAAAGGACTTTTTTATAACTTGTTGCTCGAACATAGTTTAGGTAGTCAGGGAGGAGGTCAGGAGGAAGCTGCAGCAGAATAAAGTATAAGAATAGCTTGTGTAAGGCAAAAGTGTTTGTGGTTAAGCAATTCAAATTATGAAGGAGAAAGAATAATGGCATATACATTTACTCAAGATGGACAAGTACTTTGTGAAACGCTTGAAAGCTTTTGGATTTACAATAGTTTTGATGTACAACCCTCAACAAATATTCTTGAAATAAAGGGGGGCTTCTTGGCTGTTTATTTTTCACAGCAGCCACCAACAGAAAAGGGTACCGGTCCAGCTGTAACTAGGCCCAAGCGTGATCATATTGATTCAATTGAAATTAAAGATGCAGGTGGCCAGACCATAACGCTTACTAATTTAAGCCTTCTTTATAGTCGCTTAACAGAATATCGTAATGAGCGTGGCTATTTACATCTATATCGTATGGAAAGTTTCATGTTGCCTGATTGGTTTAAGTGCGAATGGTACAAAGATTATCAGATAACGCCTAAAAATGATGACCAAACGGAATTTATGGAGCGAACCATTGACTTTGACAGTGTTAAAGAACGTGAAGTCTTTGCCCTTTCTATGGAAGAAAGCGGTGAAGCAATCATGGGTCTCACTATGGTCATGCCTTTTTTGGGTGACAATATGTTCAATGACATCTTGCAGGCCCACAAAAAAGAATTTCCTAAATTAACGATTAATTCCAAATGGCATGGTCAAACCTTTGAATTTCCAGACCCTGCAGAACAAGTGCGTGTGAGTAGTAAAGAAGGCTGGAATATGATTTGTGATGGAGCCTTTTCTGCTTTACCAATGAGCGCTGAGCTAGATGGACGTGTAGATTTAAACTCATGGTTCTTTAATGATCAATCTGGTGGTGCAGATGTTATGAGTAGGCTATCGACACTCGTGGCTAGCTACCCTACGGAAGATAGTCACGGTGGTATAAACAGACGTATTTATAACTCAAAAGAAACAGGCGCAAGTGCTGTTATTAAAACAACCAAACACCCACCTTATGAACTTTTTCATATGCGTGACATTAATGATGAGCGTATGGGCAAAATCATCAGCGATAAGAAGTAAGGATTAAGCAATGAACCTAAAACTAGGCACACTCGAGATTGCATTAAGCGGGATAGACCTAATTCTTGCTCTTAACAGCGTGCCTAGTTTACGTTTACGAAGTACCGAAAAGTTTGATGAAAGTATTATCAAAGAAATTATCAATAGCAATGACAGGGCCAAGCTCCAGTGGCAAGATGAAAGCCTTGAAGTTTTGGCCTATGGTTTTGATAAAACCAAAAATGAAGGTGGAGAAAGCGAGGCTTATATTCAAGCGCTTTTGCTTAAAGAACCTATAGAGTCTTGGTTTGAGACAAAAGTAGCAGTACCAATTGACTTACATTATGGAATTTACCAAAATCAAAGTGATGTTGGCGGCTGGACTTTTTTAAATAGCTGCTTAGCTAATCAGGTGCTG
>CAZWJZ010000149.1:0-2017 GCA_964634665.1 uncultured bacterium
GAAGGCCCGTAATCAGTAATCAAAGAATAGGGTAACTTCTCTAGAAGCGAGTCCTCTAGTGCCTCTAGCTTGTAGGTTAATGGGGTAAGGCTAAACAGTTCTAGTCTGTCAGGTTTTCCCCTACCCGATAATTGCCTTAGCTAGTGTTAGAGTAAGCCATAGGTGTGGCTCGAGTTTTTCAGCCATTAAAGCACCTGATTTGAATTTATCATTGAGTATAACAATGACATTTTTATTATGTATAAGCTTATGAAATGTGATTTAACACAAAAGAATTAGGTAGTTATGACTTCAGCAGCACAAAACCTCAACAATGAACTTAAACAAGAGCAAAAACAATTACGCCTTGACGCTTTACTTACAGGCATTACAGCGCTAGGTTTAGTCTTAGGCATTATTTTTCAAGTTACCAACTCGCCCACATCTTTAATATGGACTGCCTACCTAGCCGCCTTTCTAGCAGGCGGTGTTCCTGCTGCACTATCAGCATTTGGCGAACTCAGGCACGGTCGACTAGATATTGACTTACTTATGGTGCTTGCTGCTTTAGCAGCAGCGGCTGTTGGTGAAGCGCGTGATGGCGCAATCTTACTCTTTTTATTTAGTTTAGCTGGCACACTCGAGTCTTACGCTATGGGTAATACCAAACGGGCTGTTGCGTCACTCATGAATTTACGACCTGATGAAGCTAATTTGCTTTTGAGTGATGGTTCAACAAAACGCGTGAATGTTGAGGCTTTAAGGCTAGCTGATACGGTACTGGTTAAAACTGGTGAACGTATTCCTGTAGATGGCAGCATAGTCACGGGTCAGAGTGCTATTGATCAGTCCTCTGTTACAGGCGAAAGTGTACCTGTTGATAAAGATGTTGGAGATACTGTCTTTGCTGGCACTCTAAATGGCTCTGGTGTGCTTGAAATTAAAGTAACAAAAGCTGCCAGTGAATCAACCTTAGCCCGCATGATTAATTTAGTGACTGAAGCACAATCACAGCGTTCCCCTAGTGAGCGTTTTAGTGACTGGTTTGGTCAGCGTTACACAGTGTTTGTGCTACTGGGTAGCCTTATTGCACTTGGTGTTTTTTTACTAACTGGCATGGCTCAAGCTGAAGCGTTTTATAAAGCAGCCACGCTATTAGTCGTCGCAAGTCCATGCGCCATTGTCATTAGTGTACCTGCCGCTGTCTTATCTGCCTTAGCTGCAAGTGCCCGAAATGGTGTACTTTTTAAAGGCGGAGCGGCCCTAGAAGATTTTGGTAATGTTAATACCTTTGCCTTTGATAAAACAGGCACCCTAACTGAGGGTAAAATGCGTGTCACAGATGTCTTTGCCATAGCTATGGATGAAACAAGCTTTTTGCAACTCGCAGCTACACTCGAAGCCCAATCAGAACATCCTATTGCCAAAAGCATTCTGAATTACGCCTCAGCAAAAGGCATTATCCCCGAAGCGGTAACGCAAACACAAGCTGTGATGGGTAAAGGCTTAAGCGCCACAATTGCAGGGCAAAGCTACTGGGCAGGCAACCTAAGGCTACTCAACGACCAAGGCATGAGCCTAAACGATAAAGCCAAAGAAGCCCTAAGAAAGCTCGAGTCTGAAGGTAAAACCCCTGTTATTATTGGTAATGAATCCATTTTAGGTGTCATTGGTGTAGCTGATACCTTAAGGGCCAGTAGTAAAGATACCCTAACTGCTTTGCGTAACGCAGGCTTGAAGCGCTTTGTCATGCTGACAGGTGATCACAAGGCTGTTGCGCATGCTGTTGCTAAAGATATTGGTATTCCTGAACAAGATGTATTTGCTGAACTGTTACCCGAAGATAAAGTAAATGTCATTAGAACCCTAAGCCAAACCGATGAAGTTGCCTTTTTAGGAGACGGTGTTAATGACGCTGCTGCCCTCGCAACCGCTCGAGTGGGTGTGGCCATGGGTGCAGCAGGTACAGATGTTGCTCTTGAAGCTGCTGATGTTGCTTTACTTTCTGATGATTTATCTAGATTACCTGAGACTTACG
>CAZWJZ010000149.1:2027-10657 GCA_964634665.1 uncultured bacterium
CTTGCCCGCAAAGCAAATAGAATCATCCGTCAAAATTTGAGTTTTGCACTTGGCATTATGATAATCATGGTCATCTTAACGCTCTTTTTTACACTACCTTTACCGCTAGGCGTAATAGGTCATGAAGGAGGTACCTTACTCGTCGTGGCAAACGGCCTAAGACTACTCGCATGGCGACCCAAAAAAACTTGAGCTACCCGCGCAAAAGCTTAGTCATAAATACTTAGTGAGATTTTCAAATAACGTTAAAGCGCTGTTAGATTTTTATTTTCAGGAGGATGTTTAAGTTATTTTAATATAATTTCCACACAGTACCTGTGTTGCGACCTTTATGAAGGTCATTCATAACTGAAACAAAGCCTTGTGCGCTTGTATAAAGCGTGTAACTCCCTGCCTCCAAGTCAATAAATGTCAGCTGAGTATGAGTAACCCGAACCACTAAAGCTAATGGAGGCTTCGTACTCATCATTGCTCTAGTTGCTTGCATAGCCAACAATTAAAACTCGTTTTTAGGGTCCTTAAGTCAAATCAGACCTTAAATCATAACTTATCTTCTTGACTTTCAACACAGTATCTCAAGACTATCATGAGAGCGTCCAAGTCAAAAGCTGTTTGGGTGCAAGCTTTCCTAGAAATACCAGTTGTATTGGTCCATTGCTCTTAGCCTGTAATAAAAAAGAGAGCACCCGAAGGTACTCCCTTAAAAAAAGCGTTTAAGCTTTGAACTTCGTTTAGAAGTCCATACCGCCCATGCCACCCATATCAGGAGCGCCACCAGGCATTGGGGCTTCTTTTTCTGGTCTGTCAGCAATAACAGCTTCAGTGGTTAGCAAGAGTGCACCAATTGAAGCAGCATTTTGTAACGCAGTGCGGGTTACTTTAGCTGGGTCAACAATACCTGCTTTGATCATGTCTTTTACGTATTCGCCAGTTGCAGCATTAAAGCCGTAACGACCATCATTTTTTTCTTTAATAGCGTTAGCAACAACACTTGCTTCTGCGCCTGCGTTGCTGGCAATTTGGCGAGCTGGTTCTTCAAGGGCACGCATTAAGATTTGTGCGCCTGTTCTTTCGTCACCACTTAAGCCTTCTGCTAAGGCAGCTACAGCTTTAACAGCGTGAATTAAGGTTACGCCACCACCCGCAACAACACCTTCTTCTACAGCAGAACGTGCAGTTGAGAGGGCATCTTCAAAGCGGTGCTTTTTCTCTTTAAGTTCAGTTTCAGTAGCTGCACCCACACGAATAACAGCAACGCCTCCTGCTAGTTTAGCAAGGCGCTCTTGCAGTTTTTCACGAGCATAGTCACTATCTGTATTCTCAATTTCACCACGAATGCCTTTAACTCGAGCTGTGATTGCTTCGGTTGAGCCAGCGCCTTCAATTACGGTGGTTTCTTCTTTTGAAATACGGATGCGCTTGGCACGTCCTAGTTGGGTAATTGAGGTGTTTTCTAGTTTGTGACCCATATCTTCAGAAATGACTTCGCCGCCGGTTACAGCTGCAATGTCTTTGAGCATTTCTTTGCGACGGTCACCAAAGCCTGGGGCTTTGACAGCTGCTATGTTTAGGGTGCCACGTAGTTTGTTTACAACTAGGGTTGCAAGTGCTTCGCCTTCGACATCTTCAGCAATAATTAAGAGGGGTTTGCCTGTTTGGGCTACTTGCTCTAATACAGGTAGTAAGTCTTTTAGGGCGCTCACTTTTTTCTCGAAGATAAGAATGTATGCATCTTCTAGAACAGCTTCCATTGCTTCACTGTCAGTTACGAAGTAGGGGCTTAGGTAGCCTTTGTCAAACTGCATGCCTTCAACAACGTCTAAGTCTGTATCAAGTGATTTTGATTCTTCTACAGTTATGACACCGTCACGACCTACTTTGTCCATGGCGTCAGCAATCAGTTGACCTACTTCTGGGTCATTTGCTGAGATTGAAGCTACTTTAGCTACGTCTGCGCTTGACTCTACAGCTTGTGACATGCTGCGAATTTCTTCGATAGCGACTTCAACGCCTTTGTCGATACCGCGTTTTAGAGCGAGTGGGTTTGCGCCAGCAGCTACGTTTCGTAGACCTTCTTTTACAATAGCTTGACCGAGAACGGTTGCTGTTGTGGTGCCGTCACCTGTAATGTCGTTGGTTTTTGAGGCAATTTCGATTAAGAGTTTTGCACCAATATTTTCTAGATTGTTAGCTAGTTCAATGTCTTTAGCTACGGTAACACCATCTTTAGTAATGGTTGGGCTACCAAATTTTTTCTCTAGAACAACATTGCGACCTTTGGGTCCTAGGGTTACTTTTACTGCGTTAGCAACAGCATTTACACCGCGTTCTAGCGCGCGACGGGCTTCTTCTTTAAATACGAGATCTTTTGCCATTTAAATATTCTCCTTGATTACTTTAAGTTTAATTATGTGTGATTAAAAGGTTTACGTTAAAGCCTCAGCTAAAGCGTGAAATTACTCTACGATTGCGTGAATGTCACGAAGGCTTAGAATCATGAGATCTTGACCGTCGATAGTCATTTCTGTACCACCGTATTTTGCAAATACAACAGTGTCACCAACAGCAACGTCCATGGGTTCACGTTGGCCGTTATCAAGAACTTTACCTGCGCCTACCGAAATGACTTCGCCACGCTGACTTTTTTCTTTAGCAGTATCTGGTAAGAATATGCCGCCTGCTGTTTGTTGAGGTTCTTCAACAACTTTTACG
This sequence comes from uncultured bacterium, assembly GCA_964634665.1. Lineage (GTDB taxonomy): Bacteria > Deinococcota > Deinococci > Deinococcales > Trueperaceae > JAHEBB01. The sequence goes on from CAZWJZ010000149.1 coordinate 4,740, forward strand.
ATCACTTTGTCACCTAGGGGTTTTAGTGCCATGTTTTTCCTCCGAAATAATCTTTTTGAGTGTATTAGCAGTCTAACAGTTAGACTGCTAAGCAACAAAGAGTCTAACGCACCCACCCGAAGCGTGTCAAGTAGTTTGAGCCTGCAAGACTCAGATTTCCAAATTTATAGATTAATACTTTTTTTTAAGGCTCAGTAACTGAGCCTGCCAAGCAGCAAATGCCTAACCTCGCCTTAAGCCCACAATAAGTGCGGGCACAAAAGCGGCAGCAAAAGGCACATTATAGGTTAAAATAGTTACAAGGCGTTGCCAAAATTGACCTAGTGATTCACTACCCAAAAGAGGATTCACACGATTTTGTACTTCAATCCAGTCAATGCGCACAAAGTTATAAAAAGCTGCAACTTGCAACAAAACAAAAAATAAGCCCAACATAATAGCAACCACTTTACCAACCTTTTTAAGTGCATACCCAGCGGCAAAACCAGCCACCGCACCAAAGCTAAGTTGCTGCAATAAAGGTCCAAAAGTTTCTAAGTTCGGAATCTCCACTGCGGAAGTGTAGCATAAATGCACAAACGCAAGGTTAGCCAAGTATGTTTTGACTTTAAGGTAAACGTATATTTAGAGCAACGGCTAAGCTAAAAAAGCAGCGTCGAGAAAGCAGCCTTCAGCAAAAAGCAACACCAGCATGAGCAGATTTAAAAAACACAGCCTTTAACAAAACACAGTTTCATCAGTCACTCGAGTATTTACGGTATCATCTTTTTTGTGAACTTACGCTTAGCTCCAAATGTAAAAACTGCCTTAGAAACAAATCAAGCCGTTGTGGCTTTAGAATCAACCGTGATTACGCATGGCCTACCAAGACCCCGCAACTTAGAGCTCGCTCAAGAACTCGAGCGTGTTGTGCGTAATGCGGGTGCTGTGCCTGCTACGATTGCCGTGCTTAAGGGTGAACTTTGTGTTGGTTTAAGTGATGCTGAAATGATACATCTTGCTAATACCCAAGCAGCCAAAGCCTCTTTATGGAATCTTGCATCTATTAGAGCAAAAGCTCAAGATGCAGGTACGACCGTGGCAACCACCTTACATGCAGCGCAAATGGCAGGTATAAGAGTGTTCGCGACGGGCGGAATTGGTGGCGTGCATGATGAACCTTTTGATGAGTCAGCTGATCTTTATGCACTTGCGAATTACCCTATTATCACGGTTTGTGCTGGCCCTAAATCCATTCTTAATGTTAAAGCAACGTTAGAGCGTTTAGAGAGTCTAGGCGTTCCCGTAATGGGTTATCAGAGTGATTACCTAGCTGGCTTTCACTTGAGACAAACCCCTTATGAAATACCTATTCGGGTAGATTCAGTCATTGAAATTGCTTGTACCTACGCAGCCCAAAGAGAGCTATCATTAAAACAAGGTATTCTGGTGACAAAACCTGTCTCTGAAGGTATAAAAGAAGCTGAACTTAAAGGCTGGCTAGTCGAAGCGCACAGGCAAGCTCAAAAGCAAAGCTTAGTAGGTAAAGACATCACCCCTTTTTTACTTTCAAAATTAGCAGAACTGTCCAAAGGAAAAACGGTAGATGTTAACCTAAGGCTGTTAAAAGAAAATGCGCAGCTAGCCGCAGAAATAGCAAAAACTCTGCAGCCCGAAGTAATGGAGTAAGTTATGGATGAAGAAAAAACTACAACCAAGCAAGACTATAGTGGTAGCTTAAGTGAAACCCTAAAGCAAGGTAGAGAAAAAAAAGGACTCGAGCTTAGTGATATTGCAAGTTTAACAAACGTTCGTAAAGATTTTTTACTAGCGCTTGAAGAAAATCGTTTTGAGGATTTGCCTGAAAGCATTTTTGTACGCAACTTCGCAAGGCTTTACGCGCAAGCAGTTGGCTTAGATAATAAAAAAATTCTTGAAATGTATAGCCGTGAGCGTGGCGAACCTCAAAAAGTTGCCGTTCAGGCGAGCGACACCACTGCGAATTATGTCGAAAAAGAAGATAATAAGAGACTTTTCACTTGGCTGCCTGCCATTGTTTTAATTGGCGTACTAATCGGCTTATCTTACTGGCTAGTCAATCGCTTCTTTTTAACAAACAACCAAGTCGTAATTAATAATTCCGTCATCACACCTTCCGTCACAAATACCAATACTGACGCAGATATTCCTACAGATTCTTCTGCCACTACCCTTACTAACAATAGTGGGCAAGAAGTCGATGCCAGTGACAGTGTAAATCTACTTGCTGTACCAGCCACAACCGAAGTAACAGGAAATGCAGAAAACTCGAGTTCTAACATACCTATAACAACTGAGCCTGAAACTACGACACTGCTCAGCCCTCCTGATTCTTTAGAAACAGTTTTGCTTTCTGTTATTACCAATCCGCCAGGTGCAACTGTGAGTATAGATGATTATGATTTTTCTGATACAACACCTATTTTAGAGGAACCCGTAACTCTAAGTAATTCTAGACAGCTTATCATTAGTTTAAATGGTTACGAAACACGCACGGAAACCTTAGACTTAACGCAAGAACTTAGTTACAGCTTTGACCTTACGCCTGAAACCGTAACAGAAACCAGTGAAGCAGTTGAGGCTGATACGGCAAGTACAACGCTAGAAGGCGAAATTGCCCTTAATATAGAAGATATAACTTGGGTTGAGGTTTATCAGAGTACCGCTCGGGGTGAAGGGGAGCGCCTTGTTTACACCACCTTACAACCCGGTGATTCTTTTGTTTTTCAACTTCCCGTCTTTGTGCATGTGGGTAACGCAGGTGGTGTAAGGGTATCGCTTAACGGTCAAGACCGTGGCTTTATTGGCTCTGCTGGCGAAGTGGTTAGTCAAGCTTTTAACAACAATGACCCCATAATTATAGCTCCTGAAGACCCAGAATAAACTAACTAAAGCGTACGCCTGACTTCATAACGTTCAGTACTACAACTACTAAAGTAACTAAGCATGATTTGGCCATTAGCTCTTAACGCCTTAAGGCGCAGACCCATTCGAACCTTTCTAACCAGCCTCGGCATTGCCGTTGCGGTTGGCTCTATGGTCATTTTCTTATCTTTAGGGGAAGGCTTAAGGCAAGCCTTTGTAAATCAAGTAGGCAACATAGGCCCAGACTTGCAAGTTAGCTTTGGTGATTTTGATACCTCAATGTCTTTTACAACCCTACCTGAACTCTCATTAAGTTATTTAGATGAATTAAATCAAAATGCAGATAAGTACGGCATAACAAAAGCTATACCTTTTATGTATCACTTCAGAGCAGGCTTCTCGGCAAGTACCTCTTTTGTCTTTCAGGGCAGCCCCCCAGAGCAAGATTTAGCTGAAATATTTATTGGTTTTGAAATACTCGAGGGTCGCTCTTTTAATGCGGCAGATGAAACAAACAAAAATGCAGTTATTGGTTCGCAAGTGGCTCTGCGTAACAGCTTAGAATTAGGAGATACACTCAGGCTTAATTCAGAGAATAGTTTTGAAATTGTAGGTATTGCGAGTTCAGGCGAAGGGCTTGTTGATAACGCTATATTAGTCCCTTTAAAATCACTTCAAACAGCTTTAAACATAACTGATAAGGTTAGTTTTTTTGCATTAGACTTAGCTGAGCCAAGCAAAGCAAAAGAAACCGCTGTTATTCTTAAAGAAGACTACCCTGAAATAAGCTTTCAAACCCGAAGTGACGTTCTTAAAGTCTTTGAGCAAGCTGTACAAATAACAGATGTTGTTCGTTTAGGCATAAGCGCCATTGCCCTCATAGTAGGTGCCATTGCAGTAGCTAATACCATGATGATGAGTGTTTTTGAGCGCACCAGAGAATTTGGCGTTATAAGAGCCATAGGAGCAAAACCACGCTTTTTATTTGCTCTTGTCTTAAGTGAAGCTATACTCTTAAGCTTAGTTGGCGCTATTGCAGGCATCATCTTAGGCAGGTTAGGCATGGTTATAGTCAACAACATAGCCAGAGATTTAATTGGCCTAGAAGTCGCAGCACTCACCCTAAGACTTATACTCTTTGCTGTTGCAGTAGCCTTTGGCATGGGCTTATTCTCAGGGCTTATACCTGCTTACAGAGCTGCAAAAATCCCTATAGCTGTAGCCATGGCAAGAGAGTAAACCCCAAAAGCAACCAAACTTCCAAAAATCCTTACCTCTCAAAGCTCGAGCTTGCTCTATAATGAAACTATGAAAAAACTACTCTTCATTACGCTTTTAATCTTAAGCTCGAGTTTTGCTTTTGCGCGCTATGAGTGGCGTGATGTTGTTCAGGTTGTTGATATTTTGCCTAATGGCGATGTGATTGTGTCAGATGAACGTACCCTCTGGACAGATGAAGATTTTGGTGAGGCGTTTTTGTGTATTAAACTGGCGCCTTTACAAACACTGACGCTTTTAGAGGGGTCTGCTAGCTTAACGCATTCGGGTTCTTCTGCTTATCAGCAGAATTGTGAGAGTGGTGCAACAGGGCAAGAAGTCGTGGTTCGGCATGCACGGCGTATTAGTGAAGGTCGCGTGCGCTTTGTTTACAGATTAGAAAATACTGTTGATTTTTACACGGATGTTGTGCAGTGGTACTGGAACATTAGTGGTCGTGAAGATAGTGCCATTCGTGGTTACAGTCTTACCGTTAATGCCCCAGGTGGCATGACTGCACCTTTTGACGCTTATGTGCATCGTTACAGTAATCCTGAAGAGCCTGTTGTTAGTTTATCTGCTGATAGGTCGCAGTTAAAGGTTAGTTTTCAGCGCATTCCAGCGGGTCAAGGGGTTGAGATTCGTTATCTTATGAACCCGAGTTTATTTTCGGTACTTGGCTCTACAGAAGGCTTTGAAGCTTTACTGGAAGATGAACTTAGAGTTGCGGGCATTCAAAATAGGGCTTTGGCTTTTAGAAACCTTAGGGCTAACCCGCTATGGGGCTTAGCTGCTTTGGCTATCGTGGCATGGCTAGGTCTAGGCGTATTCAACGCTTATAATCGAGTGGGTCGAGAACCCAAAATCGAAGCCATGAAATATCCTTTTGAACCCCCTAGTGATATTCCCCCCGCAGCCGTTACAGCCATGCTTTCACAAAGTTTTCAGCAGAGCAGCATGGGGCCAGCGTTTCATGCAACCATCATGGATTTAGCCAGACAAGGCTACGGTGAATTTACAGGCAAGGGCAATAAATTTGAAATGCAGCTTCACTTAGACAAGTCAGATATCACCCTAGAACCCTTTGAAAAAGAAGTCTTAAGCTACCTTAAACGTGCCGCATCTAGCAACACTCGAGGGGATAACAGCTATTTAGAATTTAAAGAATTAAAGCGCTACTCCGAAAAAAATGCCAGTAAATTTATGATGTCTTGGTCGCCTAAACCTCGCACTTGGATTGAAGCGCGCTTGGGTGGCGAACTCACTACAAAAGAAAGCCGTAAAGAAAGAAACAAATGGGCAGGTTTAGGCTTTTTAGGCCTCATTATCTGTGCTGGTCTGGCCTTTCTTCTTTTAGATACAGCGCGCATTTTGTTTATCATTGGCGCAGTTATGTGCTTTTTACTCCTTACCCTTGGCAGCATATCTATACCAGCTTGGCGACCTGAAGTAGCCAAAGAAGTCTATGGCTGGCAAGGCTTTAAACGCACCTTAAGTGACTACACCCAAATGAAAAATGCACCCGATGACTTTTATAAGCTCTGGGACAGATATTTTTGTTACGCAGCAGCGCTTGGTGTCGCAGCTCTTTTTCTTAAAAACCTAAAACGTGTTGCCCCTCTTATAGGTGTAGCCGAAGACGAACTTATGCGCAGAGGCTACTGGATGGGCAGCAGCAACATGACTGACTTCTCAAGCTTCTCACAATCTATAAACAGCATGAGTAGCGCCTTATCTTCTGCCTCTGCATCCGCATCATCAGGAGGCTCGAGTAGTGG
>CAZWJZ010000150.1:0-10627 GCA_964634665.1 uncultured bacterium
TATTTATGACTTTTCAACCGATTTTTCCTCTACACAAGGTGAGCAGCGTTGGTATTATTTGTATGGCACCCCAGGTAATTATAAGGAAATGGTTTATCAAGAAGAAAATGCTTGGTTTGGTAATGAGAAAGCTCTTTTATTAAGACCAGGTATTTTCCATCCTGGTAACGATAGTGACGCGATTCTTGGTTGGATAACGCCAGAAGATGGTACCTGGAGACTGACAGGTACGGTTGCTGATGCCCATGATGAATGTGGAGATGGCGTCATGGCTGAAATTTGGTTTAAAGGTTCAGAAATTTGGCAAGTGCAACTTGATAATGGTGATAAGCAAGGCCAAGCTTATGACCTAGAAATTGATGCCCTATGGGGAGATGAAGTTGTTTTTTTGGTATCTAAGAGATCAGAAAAAGGCTGTGATGCTACATCCTGGAGTCCTAAAATCGAACTAAAGTAGGTTCGCAATTTCAAAATAACTCTAAGTTAATAACAAACTAAATATTGACTTACTCAAGGTAAATATAATCTATTTCAAAAGAGCCAGCGTTAACTCCATTTGCAGGGTCAACACGCAAGCCTACAAGCTCGCCATTCCATAAAGGATGGTCAGATAAGCTTATGGAAATCTCTTCAAAAGACCCTGAGTTTGGCGTGGTTGCAAAGCTAATTTTTTTGTTTGCGTCGTAACCTCGACTGTTTGTTGTTTGAAAGTAAAGATCACCAAAAGTGGAGTTAGTATTATTTAAAAGGGCTAGCTTTAGGGTTTTGATTTGGCTTGTGTCTATGTAAAGATTAGTTAGAGAGCGTATAAATGGGTCAGTATCGACAATGTCACCCTTTAGTGTTCCTGCGCTTGCTATTAGATTACTTAAATGATTATTAGGGGATGCTGCCCAGCCCATTTCATTTCCATCGATAGTGAAATGCCAGTGTTTAGCTACGGGTGTTAGCAAAGAGATGGAGTCAATATTTATTTGCCCGGTTGTTACATCATTTTGTTGAATGGGGTCAAGGCGTAATTGTTTTATAATGCCTGACCAATTTGGGTGCTGAGCCATATCAACAATAATGTCTTCTGGATTTGCTGAGTTTGGTGTAACAGGAAAATTGATGAAGTTATTTTCAAAACTTTGATTAATGGGTGAGAAATACAGTGCTCCAGAACTAGCATTAGTTTGGTTTTGTAAACAAATTCTGACGTAACGGTAGTACGAAGCATCTATCATGAGGCTATTAGGAGAGTGCAAATAAGGGTCACTTCCTGTTATATCCAGATTAAATATACCTCCGCCATTACTTAGATTGCCAAGATCATTGATGGCTAGCCAATTATCAGAGCTGGCAGCCTTACCAAAATTCCATGAGTAGCCTTCTACTAACTTTATATAATCAAAAGCGATTGCGCCTGTTTTAACGCCTTCACTAAAGCTAAGCCTTAACTGCTTAAGGCGATTATTGCTATCCCAGCCTGTAAAAGCATTTAGGGGAATAGTGTAGGTTTGAAAACTGTTACTATTAGCTTCAATAGATATTTCTCGATTTATGCTGAAGCTGTTGTTTTCATAAGTTGCTAAGCCTAAATTAACAGAGTTAACAGAGCTTGAATTTAGAACTCTAAACTGAATAGCACTAAACTTGTCCAAATAAACATCAAGATTATTGCTAGAAGTGACAAACAAAGCACTATCATTAGTGAAATTAGCTAATAACGCATGATTCTCTGCTCTTAGATTAACGCTATCGTTTTGAGTGCTCCAATCATCTGGCGAAGATGCAAAGTCCCAAGTGTAATGGTAAAAATTTTGATTCTTTTTAGCTACATTGCTTCCCGTGCTGACAATATGCTGCTCGAGTTCTGCTTTTAACTTCTCAGCTATTTCAGCTTCCTCATAATAAAGGTTGTTTTGCTCACCTATATCTTGTGACAAATTGTAGAGCTCCCAGTAGTTTTCATTAAAGTCACCACTGCCATAAATTTGTATGAGCTTCCAGTCACCACTTCGCACGGCAGTGTGGGCAAACGTTTCAGGTACATGGGGTGGGTCATGCGGGAAATGAAAAAAGACGGATTCACGATTTAAGCGTTTCCCTTCTAAGGCTGGTTTTATGCTTATGCCGTCAAGTAATTGTTCGCTTGGAGGGGCTTGCCCAATCATATCCATGAAGGTTGGATATAAGTCTATGGTGCTAATAACTGCGTTAGAAACCGTGTTGGCTTTTGTTACGCCTGGCCAAACGACAAACGCAGGAACACGTATGCCACCTTCATAGGCACTAGCTTTACCTCCCCGTAAAGGGGCGTTATTGGTCGGAACTACATTACTGTCAATATAGTCATACATATTGCCACCATTATCTGAGTAAAAAACAATAATGGTTTCCCTGCCTTTTTTACTAGAGTCAATAGTGTTAACGAGCCTGCCTAACTGCTCATCCATTTCTTGAATCATGGCCGCCATGGTCGGGCTTTTTTGATTCCCCTGAGGATCTGTTTTGCCTTGAAAAGCAGCAATTTTCTGAGGGTCAGCGCTGTAAGGCGCATGCACGTCATAAAGCGATAAATGCAGAAAGTAAGGATTATCTTGGCTTGTTTCTTTTTCAACAAAATCGATAGCATAATCAACTAAGACTTTACTGACATTTGTAGCCTCAGGATAGACTTCACCCGAAGGATTCACTGTTGGTAGACGTGTCGCAACCAAATCAAAGTAGCTACCCCCTAAAGGACCTGGTTCACCCCTTGCACCCACAACAACATCAAACCCAAAATTCTCAGGTAAATACGGGTCAGTACCCGTATGCCATTTACCCATAAACGCGGTTGAATAACTCGAGCGTTTAAAAGCCTCACCTATAGTAATCGTGTCATCTGGTAAATGATTCACTACATCAGGTTCAATAGTTGAAAACTTAATAGGTCCGACGCCACCAGAAGGACCAAAGCTATCATCTACAATCGGAAGATGACCATTAGCTGCTGTCATATGAAGACGACCGGGGTACTGGCCTGTCAACACACTCGCTCGAGTGGGTGTGCACAAAGGGCAAGCTGCATATGCATCGGTAAATCTAACCCCTCTTTGCGCTAAAGCATCTAAATTAGGGGTCAAGTAATAAGTGCTTCCGTAAATACTTAGGTCACGCCAGCCTAAATCATCTGCTAATATAAAAACAATGTTTGGTTGAGGGTTTAGATTTGCAAAAAAGATAAAGTCTGATTTTGACGATACCTTAACTAAAATATAAGCAAGGATACCTAAAAGCACAACTAAGCCAAAACGCAGTCTTCTCATTTTTGCAACAATATCATTTAAAAAGGTTTGAACCTCTGCCTAAGCTTTAGGTGAGCCTTGAGAAATGTATAAAATGTGAAATTTATCATTTCCTTCAAATCTTTATGAGATAAATTAGATAAGCCATATTGAAAAGCGTGGCATTTCATAACAAAATTCACGTTTATAAGCTGTCTGTGACAAATTAACCAAAATACAGTTATCCAACAGGTTAACCTGAGCATCGTGAGGGAGCAAAACGTGAATTTAGTATGTGGAAATTTGGTTTTTACTTTAAATAAGGGGCAAAGCAAGAAAGCTTACCTCGATCTTAGGAAACGATTTTAACTACTAATGCTTCCATTTCTACTTGCATTCATCACCTCTTTTTTACTCATAAAGCTATTAATGGCATCATCTCTTCGTCACAGTGTTGTTGCTGAAGAGAACGACCGATCCATGCATAAAGGACTTGTGCCAAGATTTGGGGGCATAGGTATTGTATTTGGTGTAACCCTTGGCTGGCTCATCTTAGGAATCGATTCTTGGTGGTTACTTTTATCTTTAGGGCTTTGTATTGCTTTTGTTTCATTTATGGATGACGCTTTTACGCTACCTGTTTGGATTAGACTGACAACACAGATTGCTATGGCAACTGTATTTGCTTTTGTAGAGTTTGGTTTTGATAACCGTTGGCTTCTAGCATTACTTATTTTTGCAATTGTATGGATGCTTAACTTATTTAACTTTATGGATGGCCTAGATGGTCTTGCTGGTGGCATGGCGGTATTTGGTTACGCTACCTTTGGTCTTGCCGCCTTTTTTGTTGCCTCAGATGTGCTTATGCTAAAAGCTGCCATGGTTGTTGTTGCCGCAACCTTAGCCTTTTTACGTTGGAATTTAATTCCACAAAAACTATTTCTAGGTGATGTAGGCTCAACCACCCTAGGATTTATGGCTGCAGCTTTTTCTTTTTATGGATGGCGAGAGGCTATGTGGCCTGTTTGGTTCCCCATTATAGTTTTTTTACCTTTTATTGCAGATGCAACCGTTACCTTAGTTAAACGATTTGTAAATCGAGAAAATATCTTCAAAGCTCACAAAAAACACTATTATCAACGCTTAACACAAATGGGTATGACGCAAGCTCAGGTTAGAAAAATGTGGTACGGAGCAATGCTCATTTGCGCATTAGTCGGTCTGGCATTGCTACGTGCAGGTGATACAACCCAACTAGTTGGCCTCTTAATCATGTCAATAATGGTAGCAACCGTTTTTGTAATTGTTGATTTAAAATGGCAGAACTACAAAAAATCACAAAATGCACAACTGTTTAATCCTGCTAAGCAGCCTGAGCATGAAGAACAAGATAGTTACGATGACCAAAAAGACAACGAGTTTATTCCCATTCCAACTTTAAGCTATACATCCAGCAACCAAGCAATAGGAATCAGTAAATCATAATGTTAATAGTTGCTTGCAGTAAGGTATCGACATATGGCTAGCCAATCTTACAGAGTCAATGTAAAACTAACTCGAGCTGAAACTAAAGTAGCTTTTGGTGGTTTGCTTGACAAGCCAATCGATATTATTTTACCTGTTTACAATGGCCTTGATGATCTGAAGCGCTGTTTGAATAGCTTGCTTTCAGCGAGAACTAAACTTGATTGGCATGCTTACGTTATTAATGATGCAAGTACAGATACTTTAGTAGCAAGTTACCTAGATTCGTTTAAAGAAAATAAGCGCATAACTGTTATTAGTAATGAGACAAACCTAGGCTTTGTTGAAACGGTGAATAAAGGCTTTAGCTTAACTAAGCATGATGTTCTGCTTTTAAACAGTGACACCATTGTGTATGATGCCTGGCTAGATCGGCTTGTTATGCATGCACTTTCACCAAAAGTTGCAACCATAACACCTTTATCAAACAATGCAACCATTGCCAGCTTTCTAGAAATATGCTCAGAAGAAAACACTACCGCAGGGTTAACAGGCCAACAAATCGATTTACTCTGCTACGAAGCTAATAATGGCAACGCAGTACGTGTACCAACCGGTATTGGTTTTTGCATGTATATATCTCGCGAAGCTCTAGAAACCGTGGGTTACTTCAACAGTAAAGATTTTGGTCGGGGCTACGGCGAAGAAAATGACTTTTGTGTACGCGCAACAGAAAAAGGATTTACCAACCTAATTGCTACAGATGTTTATGTTTACCATGCAGGTGGCGTTAGCTTCGGAGAAGAAAAACAAGCTCGAGTTCTAAATGCGGTTAAGAAACTAAATGAGCTTTATCCTTTTTATGATAAAAAGATTCATGAGTTTGTTTCACTTGATCCGATTCGTGAATTTCGCTTAAGGACACTCATTAAGCTCTCCAAGAAAGATGATCGTCCTGCCATTTTGCATGTTTGCCATAATCATGGTGGCGGTACATTGCAGCATATCAGGGAGCTTGGTGAAAGATTCGAAGCAGAATCAATCAACTGGGTTTTGCGAGCTTTAGGCGGGCACAAGGTACGCTTAGAGTGGTCAACAGCACCCAGTACCTACATTGATATTGATACTGAGGAAGACAAAGTTTTCTTCTGGGAGCTCTTAAAAGGCTTACGTTTAAGCCGAGTACATGTGCACCACATAGCAGCACTGCCAAAAGAAGTCTTGACATTTATTAAAGAGTCAGGGCTTAACTATGATGTTACGATTCATGATTATTTTTTCATTGCAGCGAACCCTACATTAGCTGATGCAAGAGGGCGTATTCAGTTGAATGCTAAAGGCATTCCTTTAGCTCAATCATCTTTATCTACTGAAGAGCTTAAAGTTTGGCAAGCAGAACAACACGCGTTTCTTGAGCAAGCACAGAGGGTACTGTGCCCTTCAAAAGCAAGTAAAGCTATTTATAAGCACTACTTTCCAAAAGTTAATTACAAGCTAGCGTTGCATGTAGATGCCGAAGACGTAATTTACCCAGATATAAGCCTAAGAAATAGCTTGAACTCAGCAACAAAAGTACTTGTGGTAGGTGCCATAAATCGAGAAAAAGGTGCTGACGTTATTGAAGCCGTTGCCAAACAACTTCAGGCCGACAACATGGGCATAACACTTCTAGGCTATGCTTTTCGTAAGCTTCACAAGTCAGTTAATGTCTTAGGGGTATACGCCTATAAAGATATTGATGATCTTATTTTAAAAGAAGACCCTGACTTAATCTGGTTCCCAGCCTTATGGCCAGAGACGTACAGTTACACGCTAAGTGCAGCTTTGCGCTCAGGTAAACCCATTTTGGCACCATCAATCGGAGCCTTCCCTGAACGACTAGCAAATAGACCCTATACAAAAACCTATGATTCTTTAGGTAGTACTGAAAGTACCCTTTCTGAAATAACACAATTTGCAAAAGAAATAACAGTTCAAAACCAAGCAACCCTATGGGCACAACAAACCATATTAGAAAGCTTCTACGCTACTCAATACTTAAACCCTAACAATGCTAAAACCATTCCTACCCTAGCAGAACCCGAACTCTTTGAAGCACTAGCCTACAGACTCGAGCCTCACTTGAATGCCAAGGAGCATGTTTTAGCGCAACTTGTGGGTTTGAAAAGGTTTTGGATTTTTAGGCGTATTTTACGAAGAATTCCTGTTGAGCATAAACTGCGTTTTGTTAAGTTTTTTACAACTAAGAATTTGCTTGACTTACAAAGGCAACCTGCTAAGTAAGCTTTGTGTTATTTTTATAACTGTTGTTTTGTAGTTTATTTTACTCAAGTTCTTAAATTTTTAGGTGGGCACCTTAAACGTGAATTCTCTTTCTCATTATTTCAATATTATTTTTTACCAAACCAAAGTTGCTTTACAGCAAGAGTCAAAACGTTACTTTTTGGGTATGCTTTGGTGGCTGTTTGAGCCATTAATCCACATTTCTGTTTTTCTTATTTTGGTGGCTGCTGGCTTAAGGTTTGGTAGCAGAGATCCAGTTCCCTTTATTGCTGCTATTACCCTCTGGAAGTTTTATGGTGGTACTATGGGTAGTGTTTCGGGCTCAATTACTGGTAGCCGTGGATTGATGAATCAAGTTTCACTACCCAATTGGATTTTCCCTTTGCAGAGTGCTGCTATTAGCTTCTCGAAATTTTCATTTGTTCTTTTGGTTCTATTTCTCTATTTGTGGGGTGCAGGTGCTCCCTTTTCAATTCATTATCTGAGTTTCTTTTATGTGATGGGTGTTTTTGTTCTCTTAACTTTAGCTTTTTCATTTTTAGTTGCCTCAATCGTACCGTTTTTACCTGATTTAAAACTAATTATTGGTAATTTAACTATGTTTTTATTCTTTACATCAGGCGTTTTTATTGATATTCGTTCCTTTGATCCGCAGATTCAAGAATACTTTTTTACTTTTAATCCGTTTGCGGTCATTATGGTGAGTTTTAAAGATCTTTTAACGGCATATACTTGGCCAATGTGGAATAGATTGTCAATCATAGCGGTAGTATCTGGTCTGGTTTTAACACTTGCACTTAGACTGATGCATCGTTTTAGATATATTTACCCTAAGCTTACACGTGGTTAGATATGGATAAAAAAGACCTTATTCGACTAAATAATGTTGCTGTTAAGTACGAAAGACGTGAAGGACGTTGGAAGTTTAGTCAGTACTGGGCATTAAAAGATATTAGTTTTACAATTCAAGAAGGTGAATCTGTTGGCGTTATAGGTCGAAATGGGGCTGGCAAAAGTACACTGTTACGATTGTTAGCGGGCATTTATAAGGCTGATAAAGGTGAATTTGAAAAGTGCCGAGATTACACAGCCTCTTTAATAGCTCTGAATGTTGGTTTTTCGGCGCACCTTACAGGTCGTGAAAATGTTGTTTTGGGCGCGCTATTACTTGGGCTTGAGAGAAAAGAAGCTGAGGGGATTGTTGAAGATGTCAAAGAGTTTAGCGAATTAGGAGATTTTTTTGATCAACCCGTTGTTACTTACTCTACAGGTATGAAATCAAAATTGGGTTTTGCGATAGCACAGTATGCGAATCCTGATTTGATTTTACTAGATGAAACCCTAGGCGTTGGGGATAAAAATTTTAAAGTGAAATCTGAAAAGATAATTAAAGATAAAATATTGAATAATAAAAATACTGTTGTTATAACATCACATGCTGCATCTACTTTAAAGGAGCTATGCACAAAAGTGATTTGGATAGAAGATGGCTGTGTGAAAATGCAAGGCCCTGCTAATGAAGTGGTAGATGCTTATGAAAGTTCAAAGTAATAAAAATCAAGATATTATGAATTCAGAATTGAACAAAAAAAAAGATAGTAAGAAACCCAAACCAATAGAACCCCCCTTTTTTATAGTAGGTTGTGCAAGGTCGGGTACAACACTCCTGAGAAATATTTTGCGCTTACACCCTAACCTCAATGCGCCAGAAGAAACCTTTTTTTATCGGTGGGGAGATCCTTTTGCTACCGATGGTTATAAGCATGTTTACTTTAACAATCCGACTATAAAGCAGCATCGTAGTATTGATGGTGTTGAAGATCAGCGTTTTAGGCAAATGTTTAGTAAGAGCATAAGCAGGCGAGATTTGAGTGCTAGGTATGGTAATGAATTTTTAAAGCAAACGGCTAAAGGAAAAAGATGGTTTGATAAAACACCTCAGAATATTTATGGTATTTTGCTTATTCGAGCGCAGTTTCCTAGTAGTAAAATTGTACATATTTACAGGAACCCTTTAAATGTGGTTGCTAGTCTTAAAGCCGGAAAGGTTATGCCAGCTCAGCAGCTTATGGCAGCTATTAATTATTGGGTTGAAGCCATACAAATAATAAATACTTTTAAAGAGTTACCTAATAATAATCTTGTAGAACTTAAGTACGAAGCGTTACTTGCTTCGCCTGAACAAGAAATTAAAGCCTTACTGATTGCTCTTAATGAAAATACAGATGAGTTTGATTTTGGTCAACTTGGTAAAAATGCCAATACGGAACATGCATCCATTATTATTGAAGCTGAAGTTGATAAATACAAAGAAATATTAAGCCAAGATGAAATAAGTAGTGTTTTGGAGCATTGTGGTCCTTACATGAATCGTTATGGTTATGGTGAGTATTTAGATAAGCATCAGCTTACAAGAAAATAGGTTTTTGGGTTACTTTTACATTTAAGTTTAAACTCTGAGTTGCTTGTTACTGTTTTTAGCTTGAGTAAAAAAATATAGTATGACGTAATGAACGTTAGGCATTTCACCCATGTCTTAGCGATTTAATGTAATGATTCACAAGGTTCCTCAAGTCAAACTGAGGCCAGAAGGGTGTACTTCAACGTGGGCATTGAAGATACAAACAATCAAGCTGTTCAAGGGCATATCGAATATGTTTACCCTTATGGTCAAGGCCTACTTGTTGTTGGTTGGTGCTCACTGCAAGATAGTGAAACAAAAAACTTAACTATAACACTAGGCGTTGCTGAGCGAGAAGAAGAACAAACCTTAGATCAAGCTGTCAGGTACTGGCGGCCAGATGTCGCAACTGTGCTACAGGCAGACTCGAGTGAGAGTCAAGCTAAGTATGGCTTTGTTGCTACCTTTGATTTAGGAGAAGACCCTTATGATATTGAGCTGGTTGGTGCTAACCTTGCTTTTATAGATTCTTTAGATGATTCTATACATGCTGCCCTACTCATACCAGAAAAAGAAAAACTCGAGCTGGCCATTAGTGAGAACTGGTCTATTTGGTATGAATTACTTAAAGAGGCGAGTCATAGTTTGAGTATGCATCGTGATTTTGAGGGTCTGGTTGAGCGTTTTGGTAAGACAGATGCAAACCCTGGCCTTATTACCGCGCATCAGTTACGCAAAGACTATAGTAATGATTTACGAATGGGTATAGATGTATGCGCTCGAGTTTCTAAAGAGAGTGTGTTGATTGCTGGTTGGGTTTTGAGTGTTAATAGTGCGGATGCTCTTAGTGATTTAAGGGTGGCTAGTTTAAAAGAGCAGGAATTTAGCTTTTGGAATAATCTAACTAAAGTTGCTAGGCCAGATGTTATAAAGATGTTTTCATTAAGGTCAAGTGATTTGAAGGTTGGCTTTATTTGTTACCTTCAAGATAGTGATTTTATTTCAAGCCAAATTACGTTAACAGCAAGGTCAGAAAGTGGTGCAGAGATTAGCTCGAGCCATGAGCTGCAAGATTTAAGTTCGGATCCTATTTTGCTTACTGAGCGCCTAGCAACCTTATTTCATGTGGGTAGTAGTAATATGCGTGAGCTTATGCACGAGCAATTAGGGCCTGCTATTAAGAGTAGCTGGATTCAGTATCGCCAAAATGGCATGCTGAGTGTTAAAG
>CAZWJZ010000151.1:0-10626 GCA_964634665.1 uncultured bacterium
AAATGTCAGGCTTAAGACCCCAACAGAGTAATTTACACCTTTTGCGACCACGCTTGTTGAATTTACTGCCAGATGATATAGGTCATGTTGTGCATATAGAAGCACCTTATGGCTATGGCAAAACTGTTTTGGCAACGCAATATGCTAATCAGCTTGAAAAAGACGATTGGCGGGTTGTTTGGGCCATGGCGCAACAAAGTAACCATGAAGCGCTTTGTACTGCCTTAGCCATAAGTTCTGAAACACCGTGGCCTCTATTACTCAAAACCTTATGGGAAGTAGAAAGCTTAGTTGTTTTAGAAGATGTTAAGGATGAAGATTTAGGCTTTTTATTAGAGAATCCTCAAGGTATTGTGGTACTTGTTAGTCGTCATGGTATTCAGCATCCTGAATTGTTAAAGTTGCAGACAAAAAACCGCTTTACTCAGCTAGATGCTTCTATGCTGGCCCTCACTTTAGAAGAAAGCCAAGCTCTCATTATTGAGCCTCAAAAATCAAAAGAAATATGGAAATTAACAGCAGGTTGGGCGCTGCCCATTCATTTCTCAGCATTAACAGGTCAAGCGCCAGATGCCGCGTCGTTACTTACGGGCATCAAAGAAAGCTTAACCACAGAAGCATGGCAAGAACTCCTCTTTTTAGCCGCACTCGAGTTTTTACCTGAGGCTTCTAGTAATGATTTGAGTTTGAGTTTGTTTAAAAAAGGCTTTGTGCAAAAGCTCGAGTCTTCGTTTAAGCTGCATGCTTATGTGTCTGAAATGATTTTCGAGCGTTTTGAAAGCCAAGTTTCTGAAGCTGTTTTGGTAAATCTTAGTCGCTTGCCTTTGCTTCTTCAGGGTGAAGCATTTGCGCGTTGTAGTCTTTTTGATGAGCTTCTTAAGGTGCTTGAGGCAACTGCTGCTGAGTTGTGGCGGAAGGCTCCGCAGCAATTGCTTGCTTGGCATGATTTGCTTGAGGCTAGCGAAAGTGCAGATAGGTTTTGGGCTGTTGCTGCTGCACATGCACGTTTAGGTAATATTGCTAAAGCAGTTGAGTTTTTTGATTTGGCGTTAGCCCAAAAAGACTTGAGTGCAAGCCAAAAGCTAGGTATTATGCGTGATTTTTGTATGCCTTTGGGGTTTCATGATACTGAACGTGGTTTAGCTATGGTTGAAGAAGGTCAAGCCTTAGTTAAAGAAGTGGATGCAGAATTAGCAGCTCGCTTTCTTAGTAACTCTGCGTTTATTTATATTTATAATCAAAACTTTGACAAGGCTCTTGAAATGATTCAGATTGCGCTTGACTGGTATCCAGAAGATAGTAGTCACAGGCTCGGAGCAATGATTAATAAAGGCTTGCTTGCTTGGGACCTGAATGGAAACTTTGAAATACGGCTAAAAACCCAACTTGAAACTTACGAGCAGTGCAAAGCTTTTTATCCTGTTCAGGCCTTAGGGCAAAGTCGTGATCTGGCCTTTTTCCATTGGTGGTTAGCTGACATTAATGCAGCAAAAAAGTTTTTCAAGGAAGCTAAAGACGGTGAGCGTATTAATCCTGCGATTGCTTTAGAAGCAAAAGCAGCTTTGGCTTTCTTTGAGGGCGATAGTGACTTATTAAGCCAGTATTGTTATGAAGCTAAAAACTTTCCAAATCCTTATGTTTCAGATGTTGTCAGCATGTTTAAATTACGCTTGGAACGTGAGAAAAGCAACTTTGAAGTGGCTAAACAGTTTTACGAAGCTAGTAGCCAAGGTGAATTATCTCGTTCTGTTTACGCACTCATTCTAGACAAGCAAGGCTTAAAAGAAGAAGCCTTAAGCTTAATTGATGAAGTTTACGAGACTGCGGAGCGCACCTTAAAACTTTTTCTAATGTCTAGCCGTTACCTTATTAGTAAAGATGAAACCGACTTAAATCAATTTTTAGATATCTGCACAGCAAGAACAAAAATCTTAGCTGCGTTTATAGCGATTAACACTTTGCCACAAAAACCCGAACTCAGCAAACACTACCCCATAAAAGAAGTTTTAGCATCAAACTGGACAGAAGCCATTAATTACAGATTTAAAGACATTCCTAAGCTCGAGCTTTTCTTTTTCACTAAGCTTGAAGCGCGTCTTTTTGATGAGCCTCTTGAATTAACAGACCGTCAAAAACAAATCTTGTGTTTACTAACCATGGGTTTATCTCGTGATGAAGTAGCAGAAGCCATGTGGCCAAATATTGATACCAAAAAACAACGTAATAACCTCAATGTGCAACTCAATTTCTTGCGTAAAATCATTGAACCGTGGGGTCTTAGTAGTTATTTATTTGAAGAAGGCTTGCAGCGTGTCAGCTCTGATTACGAGCAGCTCACCACAGCACTAGCAAAAAATAATGCAGCGTTAGTACTCGAGCTTTACCATGAGCCTTTTGCACCAGGTTTGCATTTAGATGCCATTATTGATGAGCGTGAGCAACTTCGAGAGCAAGTGATTGACTGTTTATTTGAGGCAACTGAAGCGACTGAAAAAAGTACTGACTATTTAAACCGCGTGTTAGAACTCGAGCCTTTGCATGAAGAGGCGCTGCAGGCTCTCCTTATTGACCTTATGAATCGTGGTCGTAAACGAGAAGCAAGGCAGCGCTACCGTAAGTTTGCAACGCATCTAAAAGATGATATGGGTTTAGAGCCTGCTGAAGAAACACAAGCTCTACTTGAATCTTAAGTTTAAGCGATAATAATGCTGTGAGGAGCAATACTTTGTGACTCAGCAACCTTCGCATTTGTCAGATACGCATAAGCCCCAATACGCGTACCCTCCCCTATTGTTGTACTTCCTTTAAGCACAACTCCAGGCTCGAGTATGACATCTCTTGCTAACTCAACCGTATCATCAATAAAGGTTTGTTCTGGCGCTAGCATAGTGACACCTTCAGTCATCCATTTTCTACGAATTCTGTTCATCAGAATAGACTCTAAGGTGGTGAGTTGATTGCGGTCATTTGCACCCAGTACTTCGTTTTCATCTTTAACTAAGTAGGTGCGAACAGCTTGTTTATCTTCTAGATAAAGTAACGGTAAATCCGTTACGTAGTACTCGCCACCTTTATTATTATTGGTTAAGCGTTTGGTTTTTTCAAACACAGTTTTATCAAAAATATAAAGACCAGGGTTTACTTCTGTTATGCGCCTTTGATCATCCGTTGCATCTTTTTCTTCAATGATGGCTTCAAGTTGCCCTTGAGCATTTCTTATAATTCTACCCAGCCCATAAGGATTTGAAAAATGACAGGTTGCAACTGTCATTCCTGTGTTGCCTGTTTGAGCAGCTACAAGTTCTTTAAGCGTTTCTGTTCTTAAAAGAGGTCCATCTCCATTTAAGACAAGCACATCTCCTTCAAAACCCTTTAGCGCATTTTCAGCTGTCATAAGTGCATGACCCGTACCCAACTGATCAGCTTGAACCACAAACTCGAGCTTATAAGCACTTAGTTTCTCTTTAACTAAGTCAGCTCCATGGCCAATGACAATCACGATTTTCTCTGGGTTTAAAGGCAAAACTGCCCTTATAACCTGCTCAACCAAAGGTCGGCCTGCCGCCTCATGCAGCACTTTAGGTAATTTTGACTTCATGCGAGTACCTAGACCTGCCGCAAAAATAACGGTTGCGAACGGCATGCTTAGCGCCCTCGGGCCTTCCTATTAATAGCCTCTTTTTTTGCATCTCGATCTAAATCCATGGTTAGTAAAAGATACAAAGCTACCAGCACAATGATGATGCTCACTAGTTGGGTTAAAGTAAACAAACCAATACCTGCATTATCATTAAGGTAAAGCTGCCATGGTAATGGATTATCTCTAAAGGTCTCCTCTAAAACGCTTCTTAGCACTGAGTACCACAAAATCATGTTCCAAAAAACAAAGCCCGGCGTTCGACTACGACGCAAAGCCCACATGACAATAAAAAGCAAAATAAAGCCCACCACAATGCCATAAAACGGTGTGTTATGAACCACACAAGGCTCACCTGCAGGAATTGCGTTACAAGCAGGCGGAGCGTATTGCCATAATGTTTGCCCAAAAATCACTCTGCCAAAAGCACCCCACGTCTCAGTACCAACATCAGGCCAGCTAAGACCAATGGGCAAACTGGTTATGCGCCCCCCAGTATCCGTACCGTTAAAGAAATTACCTAAGCGCCCACCCATAATGCCAAGCGGCGCAACAATCGACATCACATCCAGATAAGACCACATATTCAACTTATGAATACGCGCATAAATCCAAGTAGCCAAAACAATACCAATAATACCCCCATGAATGCTAATGCCACCCTGCCAAATATAAAAAGCAGAAATAGGATTACCATTAGGACCAAAAAAAGCACTCGGGCTTGTTAAAACATAAACAAAACGCGCGCCAATAATGCCAGCAATCACCAAGTAAACCGCCATATCAAGCAGCTTCTCAGGATCAAGACCTCGCTCCTCAGCCAAACGCGTTGCCCAAATACTACCAATCAGCACACCTAGCGCAATAAAAAAACCATACCAACGAATTGCTAGCGGCCCCAACTGAACCATAATAGGATCCATATATTTACTCCTTCACATCGACACACATAAGGAAATACAAAACACCACAGTATATACATAGAGCCTTAAGGAAAGCGTAGAAAAACAACAAACCCCTAATTCAACGCTTCAAAAATGCAATAGCTATTGGTAATAAAACCAAACTCAACCCTATTAGCAACTATAAAAAGACCTTACTCTCGCCACTCACCCGGCAAACTTCCAATGTCACCCCTTATGTAATCAATAGCTGGTGGTAAGGACGGCATTATCGACCTTAAGGAATCAAACACACCTTTAGGGCCGCCAGGTAAATTAACAATCATAGTTTGCCTACGAACCCCACAAACACCCCTAAATAAAATAGATCTAGGACTGTTCTTCATACCCACCACCCGCATGTACTCTGCTAAACCAGGAATTTCACGCTCAATAACCTCTTTGGTAGCCTCAGGTGCTCGTTCTTTACTAAGCAAACCCGTGCCACCTGTTGTCAAAACAAGATCATGCGTATCATTTTCAGTTAAAAGACGTAATCTTGCTCTAATTACCGCCTGCTCATCAGGCACAATCTGATAATCCACCTCAACAAAAGGTCCTTTATCAAGTAAACGTCTAATAGTAGCTACCGTTTCAATAACTCGAGGGTCAGTAGCGCCAGCATCATTAATTGCAAGAATTACAGTGCGAATCATAGTGCATGAGTCTACCCTAAATTTCGATAATCACTTTTAAGAACTTACACTTTTGCAATAAAGCAAATCCTAACTGTGAATTTTGTGTACCCTCTATGTAAACTTATACCTTTGCGACAACAGCTTTAGAGCGTTACTCTAAGGAGGTTATTAAAATGCTAAGACCAAATCTCGACTCATCTATCACAAAGATTTAGTAACCCCAAGGTACACTCATGGTAAGTTTGTACAAAAGCCTTTTTTGGAGGAAGACCCTTGAAAATTCATGAATACCAAGCCAAAGAGCTTATGAAACAACATGGCATAAAAGTGCCACTTGGCACAGTTGCCACCAGTGTCGCAGAAGCAGTAGCTGCCGTACGACCCCTAATAGAAGCAAGTGGCAACAATGTTGTTGTTGTCAAAAGCCAAATACATGCTGGCGGTCGCGGCAAAGGCCGTTTCAAAGAATACCCAGAGCTAGGAGGCGTAAACGTTGTACTAGACGGCCTAAAAGGCGGCATCGAAGCAGCCGAAGCCAAAGTCAAAGAATACGCAGAGCAAATGCTAGGTTCAACCCTAGTTACCATACAAACAGGTGACGAAGGCAAACAAGTCAACAGACTCTACATTGAACAAGGCATCGACATTGACCGTGAACTCTACATGTCAATCGTCCTAGACCGCGCTATTGGTCAAAACATCCTCATGGCCTCAACCGAAGGTGGCATGGACATAGAAGAAGTAGCTGAACACAGCCCCGAAAAAATCTTAAAAGAAGACATAGACCCCGCCATAGGCTTAGCAAGCTTTCAAGCAAACCGCATGGGCAGAGCCTTAGGCTTAGAAAACTCAGCCCTAAAAAATGGCATGAAATTCATGGCAGCCCTAAGCAAATTAGCCAGCGACTTAGACACCGACATGATAGAAATCAACCCACTCGTAGTAACCAAACAAGGTGATGTCATGGCGCTAGACGGCAAAATGAGTTTTGATGGAAACGCCATGTACCGCCATAAAGACATCGCAGAAATGCGTGATGAAAGCGAAGAAAACCCAGCCGAACTCGAAGCCGCACAATACGGCCTAAACTTCATAAAACTAGACGGCTCAATAGGCTGTCTAGTCAACGGCGCTGGCCTAGCCATGGCAACCATGGACACCATAAAACACGTAGGTGGAGAACCCGCAAACTTCCTAGACGTAGGCGGCGGTGCAACCACAGAAAACGTAACTGCAGCCTTCAAAATAATCACGCAAGATCCCAACGTAAAAGGCATATTCGTAAATATATTCGGCGGAATCATGCGCTGCGACGTCATAGCAAATGGCGTTGTTGAAGCCGTGAAACAAGTCGGCTTAAAAGTACCCCTAGTTGTACGCCTAGAAGGCACCAACTCAAAACTAGGCAAAGAAATCATAAGCAACTCCGACCTAAACGTAATCAGCGCAGATGACCTAAAAGATGGCGCAAGCAAAATTGTGGAGCTAGTAGCATGAGCATACTCGTAAACAAAAACACCAAGCTCATGATTCAAGGCATGGGCAACTTCGGCCACTTCCACATAGACAAATCAATCGCCTACGGCACAAACGTAGTCGCAGCCGTACACCCAAGCAAAGCAGGCACAACCGAAACCTTTACAGGTGAAACCGACCATTCAGGCGTAACAGGCAGACCCGACACCTACACACAAGACGTACCCGTCTACGCCACCGTAAGAGAAGCCGTAGCCAAAACAGGCGCAAACGCCTCCGTAATATTTGTACCCCCACCCTTCGCAGCAGACGCAATCATGGAAGCCGTTGAAGCCGAAGTACCCCTAATCATTACCATAACCGAAGGCATACCCATTATGGATATGGTTAAAGTAAAACGCTACATGCAAGGCAAAAAAAGCCGCTTGATTGGCCCCAACTGCCCCGGCGTCATAACCCCCCACGAATGCCGCATAGGCATCATGCCTGGCTACATACACCAAGCAGGCCGCATAGGCGTAGTCAGCAAAAGCGGAACCCTAACCTACGAAGCCGTCTTTCAACTCACCGGTAACGGCTTAGGTCAAACCACCGCCGTTGGTATAGGTGGAGACCCTGTAAACGGCACTAACTTCATAGACGCCCTAACCTTATTCAATGAAGACCCAGAAACAGAAGGCGTCATAATGATAGGTGAAATAGGTGGCAACGCAGAAGAAGAAGCTGCCGCATGGATAAAAGACAACATGAAAAAACCGGTAGCAGGCTTTATAGCAGGCACCACCGCCCCCCCAGGCAAACGCATGGGGCACGCAGGCGCAATCATTAGTGGAGGTAAAGGCACAGCTGCAGACAAAATAGCAGCCCTAGAAGCCGCTAAGGTAGTAGTAGCCCCAACCCCAACCGACATGGGTGACGCAATGATGGAAGCCATGAAAAAAGCAGGCTTAGCTTAGACCCTGAAAGAAACTAGGTATTACTAAAGAGAAGAATAGCAAGCCAAATAGCTATCCTTCTCTTTTCTTTTCCTCATTCGAAATTGCTGAAATGTTTCTGAAATAATCCTCTGTAAAAGATTTATCGATTCTCAAATAAAATGAAATAACAAGCTGGACTTTTTTAAAGATTAAATCATACATATCTACGCATGACCAAAAATTCTCTTCAGGCACAAACAGCTGTTTGACTAAGCTATTGAAATCATTTTCAAGGTTTGTCGTTGCGTAGTGAGATACAAAGCCCTTTTCAAGAACAAAATCATCTTGTTTATCAAGCTGCTCACCCAATTGCAAGAGGGCCACGTGAACGTTTTCTAGATAACCATAGTTGAATCCTTTAGGCAAACATTGAATCCAAGCTTTTTCATCCAAAGCAAGGGGCATTGATTTCAACAAAACGCTAGGCAATTCAGCATGAAAAAGACGCTCCACAAAAACACTCGAGTTGTTATTGTTGGTCAGGTAGATGTTGCAGCGATGTGGCCCGATGTACGTCCCACCGTAATCAGTGCCATAAAAGTTCATTGTTTTAAAGACAAAAATATTATTTAATGTAAGCTTGACAGTAGCTGGATATTTGCTTGCGGCCCTAGTAAGAATACTCAATGTTTTGGCATAATTTGCTTCGTCTAGGTTTCTTATGGCAGCGTTAATTGGATGCTTCCACCAGTTTTCAGGAAACATATCTTCGGTAGAGTCAAAATAAACTGATGTCTTTTTTAAACCAAGGATAATCGAATATATACTTTCATTTTTAGTTTCATAGCTTGAACGTCGAGGGAATAAAAAAATAAATATTCCTACAATGACCATAATGACGAAACTATATAGCAATGCCACGCTTGGTTATAACAGATAATTACATTATTCAGTGACTAATAAACTCACACATCTTTATAGCCAAAATGCCCAATCCAGTTTAAAAAATTGATTTGCGAAATAGACTGAGGCTTAGACTTACAAAGAGTAGGAATGCCGCTATGAGGGTGCCTATTGCCGTTGCTTCATCTTTCCCGAATCGCCATATTACGGCTCGGCTTAAATCTTCGTAGACTTCTTTGAGTTCTTCAGCTGAGCCTACAAAGTTGAAGGTTCCGCCGGTGTCGGTGGCTATTTTGCGCATGGTGGGTTCGTCAAAGCGGGCTGCGAATTGGTATTGCATGGGTATGCCGGGTATGGGGCCGTCTGTTAGGGTACCTACGCCTATGGTATGAACGGTTACTTGTTGTTGTTTGACTTCTTCTAGTGCACTTAAGGGATCGATTCCACCAAAGTTGCGTCCGTCTGATAGCAGGATGATGGTTGCGAATCTTTCGGGTGAGTCGCCTAGGTTGAGTCTTTGTTCTAAGCTAGGAAGGCTCTTTAGGCTGCTTATGAGTCCTTCACCTATGACGGCGCCGTAATCCATGCGTAAGTAATCTATGGCTTCTATGAGTCTGTCGTGGTCTTGGCTTAACGGAACGATGGGGGTTGCGTAGCCGGCAAAGACAACAAGGCCCACTCGAGTGCCTTCGGGTAGGTTTTTTACGAAGCTTTTTATGGCTTCTTTTGCTGCTTCGAAGCGGTTGGGGAGTATGTCGTAGGCTGCCATGGAGCGGCTTACATCTAGGGCTAGCATGATGCCTGCTTGGGGGTGTGCTTCGGGTACTTTTAGGGTGGGTCTGGCTAGGCTTATGATTGCTATGATGATGGCTAGGCTAAATAGAATGGTGGCTAGCTTTGCTGGTTTTTTCTGTTGGTTGGAGGCTTGTTTGAGTAGGTTGAGGTCGGGGTGGTAGCTTATGTTTTGTGCTTTTTCTTTTTGTGCTTTTTGGTAGTACTGTGCAAGGACGGGTAGGCTGAGAAGGGCAATTAAGACCCATGGCCAGTAGAAAAGTTCGTTTAGCTGTGTCATTTGGTCGTTTCTGGTTTTTTCATTTTTAGGTTAGTGGTCTTTTGAGTTGTGATGCTATGAGGCTGGTCATGAGTAGGAATGCTGCTATGAGTGCGGGTAGCGCGGTGACTTCAGTAGTTCTTGGTCTTAGTCTTATGATTTTGCCTAGGTCTTCGTGAGCTTTTTGTAGGTCTGCTGCTGAGAAGATGGGGTAGTAATTACCTCCGCTTATGTCAGCAACGGTTTTGAGGATGTCTTCACCAAAGTTATTGCCGTGCGTTCCAACACCAATGGTGTGTATGGGTATGCCGCGTTCTGCGGCGATTTCGGCTAGCTCGATAGGGTTGTTGTTGGATCTGTCGTGTCCGTGTGAGAAGAGGACGATTGCGCCGGGTATGCCGTCGTCGGGTAGGTCTTCGGGGAGTGCTTTTAGCGCTGCTATGATGCCGTAGGTGAAGGCAAAATCTCCGCCTGCGCTTAGGTTGTCTATGCCTTGGTTTACGCGGTCATGGTCTGTGGTTAGGGGTACGTTTAGGACACCTGAGCCTGAGAAGGTTGCTAATCCTACTTTTATGGATTTGGGTATGGTGGAAATGAGTTCTTTTGCGGCGGCTTGGCTGGCTGCGAGTCGGGTGGGTTCTATGTCCCATGATTGCATGGATCGGCTTGTTTCTAGAGTGAAAACTATGCCTGATAGGTTGTCTGGTTGTAAGAATTTTGCGGTGGGTCTTGCTAAGGCGACGAGCGCAATGACTAAGGCTGCAATGTATAACACAATGGCTAAACTAGCACGCTTTTTGGCTTTCTCTTTGGCAGCTATGACCATGCTGAGATCTGAGTAGGTCATGTGGGCAGTCGAGCGTCCTTGTTTGTTTTTGCTGTAGAGGTAGTAGCTTAGTATGCTGAGTAGAATGAGGCTGAGTGCGCTTGGCCAGATGAAGTTCAGGTCATTCATAGTATCCTCCTGTAGGCTTTTAGGTTTAGGCTTGCGGCTATGAGTAGCAGTAGGATGGCTAGACCAGATAATAGGGCTGATACTTCCATTTTTGTGGCTTCCCAGCGT
>CAZWJZ010000152.1:0-2004 GCA_964634665.1 uncultured bacterium
AAGCTGTAGCCTTCGGGTAGTTGTGTTTCGTAAAGACCCATTTTGGCAGGGGTTAGGCTAAGCATTAAGGTGATGCCTTTAGCTTTAAGTAGTTTATCAATTACGACTATATGCTGAAGAGCTTTTTGAGTTGAGGTTGGCTTGTTGCTTTGCTCAAAGTCGTATTCATCTAGCTGGAAAAGCCAACCATCTTGCCCAGCTAGGGATTGGGTGTGACCAAAAGAAAACAAAAAGATTAAAACAAACATCCATTTCAACATAGGCTTAGTTATCCAATTCATAAGCAACAGGAATGAAGCTTTCAGGTAGCTATATAGCTAAGCTAAAGCATCTTTGTTACAGTTTTTTTATGGTTTGTTGAATAAATGCTTAAGTTGACTGATTTTGAGGGCTAAAGTGCAGTTCCACGATAAAACTGAGAACTTGGCTAAGTGCTTTTGTTTCAATGACGCAAGGACTGCTAATAACATCTGATTCAAGAAGTTCTGACAAAATTAAAGTCAAGCTCACACGATTCTTTGCAAAGCAGATAAACTGTTGAAATGCTATCTGCATCAACCCAACTAGCTGTTAGAACAGACTTCGTTCAAGATGCTACTAAGCGAAGCTGTCTTCTGTGGCTTAGGCTTTCAAAGCTATAAATAATGAGGCTTAACCAAATAATGCCAAAGCCTAACAAGCGACCTGAATTAAAAAACTCATTATAAAGAAATACACCAATCAAAAGCTGAAGGGTAGGTGCAAGGTACTGCATAATGCCTAACAAACTCAAACTTAAACGCTTAGCAGCAGCTGTAAAAAAAAGTAAAGGTACTGCTGTTACAACACCACTGGCAATAAGCAAAAGCGTTGTAGCGCTACTTTGACCAAATTGACCTTGACCTATAGCTTGAAAATAAATAAGTGCCGCTAACGCTACAGGAAATATAAGCACGGTTTCTAAAGTTAAGCCTCTTAAAGATGTAAGCGGTGCTAGTTTTTTAAGCGCCGCATAAACATTCCATGAAAAAGCTAGACTCAAGGCTATCCAAGGCAAACGACCATAAACAATTGTTAAGCTAATAACACCCAAAGTAGCAACAGCAATTGCAAACCACTGCCCTTTACGCAGTTTTTCTTTAAAGAAAAGCACACCCACAAAGACACTCACCAAAGGGCTAATAAAATAACCAAGGCTTGTCTCAACAATAAAATTAGCATTCACAGCCCAAATATAAATACCCCAATTACAAGTGAGCAAAAACGCTGCCAATAAATAAATTAAAAGTGTTTTTGGTTCTTTTCGAAGTTGCTTAAGCCATTTCCAATCATTACTAAAAAGCAACAAGACAAGTAAAAAAACCAGAGACCAAACCATGCGGTGTAAAAGAATTTGCAAAGAAGGAACAGCGTTAAGTAGCTTCCAGTAAATAGGTAAAAAGCCCCACAAGCCATAAGCAGCAAAGGCAAACCAAAGTCCTCGAGTGTTCATTAAACGCTAGCCTATCAGCAAGTAAGCTCGTTTCGTTTGGCTTAAAGCACTTAAAGTTATAAATAAACTTAATCTATAAAGCGTTTTGTTCAAGAAACCTAATGGAATTATGAACTGTAGAAACTACGCTTCAAAGCCAAGCTCGAGCTTTTTGCTTTGCTTTTTAGGCTTGCTTTAAAGTATTCATGAAATTTTCCTTATTTTTTTTACATGCTTCTTTGTTATGCTTTAAGCGTTAAGAAACAAACTCGAGGGAGTAAGCATGAAAAATGTCTTAATTAGTGTCTTGGTTTTTATTATGATGAGTGTTGCTGTAGCTCAGTCAGATAATCCTGTGAGTGTGAGACTGGAAATTTTTGTAGTGAGTATGGTGGATGGTGCAGAGGCCTTTACCGAGTCAACAACAGCGCGTCCTGGGCAGGTTGTTGAGTACCGCTTATATGCTGTAAATAATGGTGATACCACCTTACCGCCTAGCTCTGTAACTGTAACAGGACCTGTTCCAGAGGGTACAGCTTATGTTGAAGCCTCTG
>CAZWJZ010000152.1:2014-10606 GCA_964634665.1 uncultured bacterium
CTTCTTCGGATACGGTTATTACCGAATTCTCTATAAATGGTAGTGACTTTGTGGCAGATGAAACTGAAGCCACAGCCGAAGGTGGCAGCATTCAAGCGGTCAGATGGACACTTGACGTTGACATGGAACCCGGTCAAGAAGATAGCTTTGTGTATAGAGTTACGGTAAGTAGAGAAGAATAGATTTTAAATAATTGTATTTCCAGAAATGGTTGCACCAAAACAGCTTTTGACTTTAGGCTCCCTTATTAAGGGAGCTGTCCCTTTGGGACTGAGGGATTAAGAAAGAGGTGGAAGAGTAGATGGTGCAATACTTATTGGAAATACAATAAATAAAAAAGACCTCCATGAAGTATGGGGTTTTTTATGCTTAGGCTTGTTGATTTGGGTAAAAAAAGAGAAAGACCGAAGAGGGCTTTCGGTCTTTCGTGGAGGGGTCACGTGTCTCTAGGAGGTGTATCTGTGCCCTGCTATTTCTATATTAAACCCTTTAAGTGAGAAGTTAAGGAGTGTTTAGATGAGCTTCGTGAACCCTATTGCAATTTGCGATAGTAGTGTGCTAAAGCTTGACTTAAGTTTGCTTAATGCAACAGTCATTTAAGGTAAAAAGGCTTAGGCTTATAAGCATGTCAAAAACACTTTTAGCTATTTTTGCTCACCCTGATGATGAAGTCTTTGGTAATGGTGGCACCTTAACGCATTACGCTAAACTCGGCTATAACGTTTATCTTATTTGTGCTACTCGAGGTGAGTCAGGCAAAATTACTGACCCTAGCATTGACCCCAAGGCAGATAAAGCTAAGTTAAGAGAGCAAGAGCTTAAAGATGCTTGTAAGGCTATGGGTATAAAGCCACCTATCCTGCTTGATTTTCAGGATTCGGGGCGTCATGAACGCACCCAGCATGATAACCCTAAGGCACTTTTAAATGTTGATGAGTTCGAGATTGAAAAAGTATTGCTTAAGCATATTGCAGACATAAAACCAGATGTCATACTTGGCTTTGACCCTCATGGTATTTACGGTCATATTGACCATATAAAGATGCATAGGGCAACCATCGCTGCATTCTGGTCAGCAGATAGTGTTATGCAACCAGCACCTAAACGCTTGTTTTTTAGTGCAATCTCTACAGAGCGCATGCTCAAAATGCAAGAAGCTAGACCCTCATCTCCTCTTTCAAATCTTGATGCAGGCATGTACGGCGTGGCAGAAGACTCATTTGCAGCCATTATGGATATAAGTGACTATGCGCAAGAAAAAGAAGCTGCCATCAAAGCACACAAGTCACAAGTCGGCCCGCAATCTTCCTTTGCTAACGCAACCCAAGAGGTAAAAGATGAAGCGTGGCAAGAAATGTTTGGTCGAGAAACCTTTACACTTGGCGGCTTACGAGGCAGCTTTCCTGAAATGCCTGTAGCAGACTTCTTTGAAGGGCTTTAACTTGGGGGTACTTCAACTTCAAGGCTAAGGGCAAGAGGACAAGAACTAAAGCTAGCTGAGTAAGACACCAGCACGCTATAGTCACCTGCTGCACAACCCAAAACACTGCAGTCAAGCACATGACCTATAACATTCCAACCCCCTGCTGGTTGCTCATCAAAGCTAGGAAGTACCCCTTTTGTAACGCTGCCAGCCAAGTTACGAGTCACTTCAACTTGACTGGGGCGCTCACCCAAACCAAAAACACGCACTCGAGTTACGTTTTTGTCTGATTTGTAGCTTAGTTGTGCGTAGCTGCATTGCAGTTGCTTGCTTGTTTTGTTGCTGCTCGTTAAGCTGTGGGTTTTTCTTAAGTCTGTTTCGTTAGGCAAGGTACCTGAAGTGGTGTCACTGGGCAGGCTAGCTGTAATGCTGCAACTACTGAGTATGAGGCTAAGCATTATGGCTAAAAAGTTTAAAAACTTGTTCATTTTGGTTGCTCCGAAAGGTATTAAAAAGAGCCTTAGCATCTCGAGCATGCTAAGGCTTAGAGGTAGGCTTAGCTTAGTATTTTGCTACAGCAGGGGTAAAGACGCCGTACTGACCGTCGTACATGAGCGCTATATTCCAAACATCATCTAATTGCATGCGAGGTAGCCAGACAGGTGAATCTACATTGAGATCATCGGCTAAGGTGTTCCAGCCAAAGAAGGCACGAACATCGTTGTACCAAGCTTCTGTTGCTTGCACTTCTTCTTCGGCTGCGTTGCGATCAATAACATTGCGAGAGACGTAGTAGATGCCCCATTGCTCATCAATTTCAAAGGGAATAGTTTCACCAATGTTGCCGCTAGCTTCCCAGATGAGTTCAGATTCATCTTCAATTTCGTCGTAATCCATTTTTAGGTCAAATTCGACCATATCAGCATTTGCGTTAGAGGCGATGACATTATTATTTAAAACAACGTCAGGAGCACGCTTGGTGTTATCAATACCGAAGTTATCGTTGTAAGCAAAAATGCTGTTGTAGATTTTTGCGTTGGTGCTACTTTCAAGCATAATGCCGCTGCCACCAAAGGTGCCAAAGGCTGTGTGCTTTTGGTTAAATACGCTAATGTTATTTTCGAATAAATACTGGGGCACTTCTTCACCTGTGAAGTTCGTCCCTAAACGAAAACCAGCACCTGTATTGTTAGTTGCAACATTATTGCGAATCGTAATATCTGCATTTTTGCCGCCAAAGAAACTAAATACACCCTCTGTAGGCGCAAAGTTAATGGCAATATTATTTTGTACAATCACAGTTGAGCTTACACCCGTACGAATGGTTAAAGCGCCACTTTCAGGTGTTGGCGTAGCGCTTGGAGTACCCTGACGGACAATCATGCTTTCGGTTTCATCTTTATAGTAGTTGCGAGGGCCATTATCAAAAATAAGACCATCAACAATAATGGTGTGCTCTATATCCTCACCACGTGCTTCTTTTAGGGTTGTTGCATAATCAGTACTATCAATTGAAAGCCTAGTTTGAGTTTCAAAATTCTCACTGTTATGCAAACCTGTAAAAATAGTTTTGTGTGCACCCCAGGGGTCACGTGTTGAAAAGTCAGTGCTAAAGCCACCAATGACGCTAACCGGAATATCGATATCATCTACACCGTTTTCACCACGACCTAAGTATTCACCCTCGGCAATACACACGACATCGAGAGGCTCGAGTCTTGCAATAATGTTGCCTAAGTCTTTGGCGGGTTGTTCGAGGCTTGCATCTCTACCTGAACCGGTTGAGATGCTTACAAATTTGGTGCACATTGAACGGTACTCTTGTTCTTGTGCTGATGCGTTTGATAATCCCCAAAATATGAGGCTGGCTAGAACGGTAGCTAAGATATATTTACGTGTTTTCATGACTTCCTCCTTAAGAAGTACATCTTTATTATCTTTAGCAAGCGTTTCACTAACGTCGCAGTTGTGCTTGCTGATATATAGCTTAGTTAGCATAGCGTTCCAAAAGCGTTCCAAAATTTTGGAGGTGCTTTAAAAAGGTATAGGGCTAGCAAACCAGAAGCTTGACATTTTAGAGCTAAAAAAGATACCTGAAAAAGCAAATATTATACGATATTTTTTAGGCTTCATTAATTCCTAAAGGTGCAGCTTGACATGCTTTAGATGCTATAGTGATAGCTTTGAAAGTTGCCAAAGAGCAGCTTTTTCTTACTTTTTTTCATGTCTAGGAGGCAGTCTTTTGCAATCCTTAGTTGTTCGTGGTGCTCGTGAGCACAATCTTAAGAATATTGATATTGATTTACCTCGCAACGCTTTTATTGTTTTTACAGGCGTATCTGGTTCGGGCAAAAGTACCTTAGCGTTTGACACTATTTACGCAGAAGGACAACGGCGTTACGTCGAAAGCCTATCAGCCTACGCAAGGCAATTTTTAGGCCTTATGGATAAGCCTGATGTTGACTCGATAGAAGGCTTAAGTCCAGCGATTAGCATAGATCAAAAAACGACCAGTCATAACCCGCGCTCGACCGTGGGAACCGTAACCGAAATTCATGATTACTTTCGTCTTTTATTTGCAAGGGCAGGCACGCCTCATTGCCCTAGCTGTGGCAGGCAAATAGAACGCCAGTCAGCCAGTGAAGTTGTAGATAGACTGTTAGAGCGCTACGAAGGTAAACGTGCGCTTATACTGTCACCGCAAATAAGAGGGCGCAAAGGCGAATACAAAAAACTCTTCCAAGACTTAAAAAAAGAAGGCTTTGCTAGGGTTCGTGTTGACGGTTTGGTTCAAACGCTAGATGAAGCGGTGAACAGTAATATTGAGCGTTTTGAAAAGCATGATATTGAAATAGTGGTTGACCGCATAAAAATAGCCAGCGAAGATCGCAGCCGCATGGCAGAATCTGTCGAGCTTGCTTTACAACGTGGTGACGGGCTTATGCGCCTATTTTTACCTGACGATAATCAAGAAGAACTCTTTAGTGAGCGCTTCGCTTGCCCTGAACACGGCACCGCCCTAGAAGAACTCGAGCCTAGAGCTTTTTCGTTTAATAGTCCTTATGGGGCTTGTGGTGTTTGTACTGGGCTTGGCTTTAAGCATGAGTTTGATCCGCAGCTTATTATTCCTGATGTAGATGCTTCGATTAGTAAAGGTGCCATTGTGCCTTGGTCGGGTGGGCGTAGTGGGGGCGATAAGATTTTTTACTGGGATAGGTTGCGTGCGGTTGCTGATCATTTTGGTTTTGATTTGGCTAGCCCTTGGAAAGATTTATCTGAAGAAGCTCAGCAGCTTGTTTTGCATGGTACTGAAGAGCCTATTGAGGTTGTTTATACCCGTGATGGCCGTGAAACCATGCGCTTTCGTGCTGAGTTTGAAGGTGTTATTCCTAACTTAGAGCGTCGTTTAGCTGAAGCTAATACAGATGTAGCACGTGAGAAATTGCAGGCATTTATGTCTATGCGTCCTTGCCCGTCTTGTAAGGGAACGCGTTATAAGGCTGAAGTTTTGGCCGTTACGGTTGCTAAGAAAAATGTTGCTGAATTAAGTGGCATGACAGTACTTGAAGCTAAAGATTTTTTTGAAACCCTTGACTTGCCAGAACCGCAAGGCAGCATTGCAAAACCAATTATGCGCGAAGTTAGTAATCGTCTTGGCTTTTTAGAGAATGTTGGGCTTGATTATCTTACGCTTAACCGTAGTGCCAATACGCTGTCTGGGGGTGAGGCGCAGCGCATTCGCTTGGCAACGCAAGTGGGTTCAGGGCTTACTGGCGTGCTTTATGTATTAGATGAGCCTTCTATTGGTTTGCACCCACGTGATAACGCTCGGCTTTTAAAAACCCTTTTGCATCTGCGTGATTTGGGTAATACCCTGATAGTCGTTGAGCATGATGAAGAAACCATGCGCGCGGCTGACTACATTGTTGATATTGGACCAGGTGCAGGGATTCATGGGGGCGAAATTGTTGCCTCAGCTAGCCCTGAAGACTTACTAAAAAACATGAATTCCTTAACTGCTGCTTATCTTAGGGGTGATAAAGGTATTGCTGTACCTAAACGCCGCCGTGAAGGAAACGGTAAGCGCATCAGAATAGTAGGTGCTAGTGAGCACAACTTAAAAGATGTCACGGTCGAAATTCCTTTAGGTACCCTCACTTGCATTACCGGTGCATCTGGCTCAGGAAAATCAACCCTTGTCCACCGAATATTGCATGCTAGTTTAGCCAAAAAGCTTTACCGTGCCAAAGAAATTCCTGGTGCACATAAACGCATAGACGGTACTGACAATATAGATAAAGTCATAGAAATAGACCAAAGCCCCATAGGGCGAACTCCCCGCAGTAACCCAGCAACCTACACAGGTATCTTTACCGAAATACGAGATTTATTCACTCGAGCTCCCGAGTCTCGCAAACGGGGTTATCAACCGGGCCGCTTTAGCTTTAATGTTAAAGGGGGTCGTTGTGAAGCCTGCAAAGGTGATGGCACCGTTAAGGTTGAAATGTACTTCTTGCCAGATATTTATGTCCCTTGTGAAGTCTGTAAAGGCAAACGCTATAACAAAGAAACCCTTGAAGTAAAAATACGCAGTAAATCCATAGCAGAAGTGCTGAACATGACGGTAGACGAAGGACTCGAGTTTTTTGAGAATATTCCTAATATTTCGCGGAAGTTGCAATTAATGAAAGATGTGGGTCTTGGTTATGTTCGTATTGGTCAGCCTAGCCCCACGCTATCGGGTGGAGAAGCGCAGAGGGTTAAGTTAGCTAGTGAGTTGGGTAAGCGCTCCACTGGCAAAACACTGTACATTTTAGATGAGCCTACAACAGGACTTCATTTTCATGACACCAGTAAGCTCTTAGATGTGCTGCATCGCCTTGTTGATAACGGTAATAGTTTGCTTGTTATTGAACATAATACCGATGTGATAAAAACGGCTGACTGGATTATTGATATGGGTCCAGATGGTGGTATTCGAGGCGGCACGATTGTAGTTGAAGGTACCCCCGAAACTGTTGCTTTGCACTCGAGTTCCTCAACAGGCTATTACTTAAAAGCAATTCCTGAGATTGCTAAGCGAATAAGTAAAATGAAAGATGTAGCTTAAGACTAAAAAGTGGAAGGTATAAAGAAAAACCCTTCCACTTTTCACTTTTTAGTTTCCACTTTGATATAGTGCCCTAATGAGCCTAAGCTCTTTAACTGAAACAAAAAAGCATATGATTCGAACTTTACCTTCACCTCAAAATTTTATTATAGGCACCTTTGTGCTACTCGCTGCTGTTGTCTGTGTACTTGCCCCCATCCCACTGCTGTACCGCAGTTTAGGGCTGCTCTTTGCAACTTACCTAGCTTTCAGCGTGGCAGGTACACCCCTAGCTTACTTTATTGCCATTATCACCCCACTAGCAGGTTTGGTTGGCGGAGATATGAACTGGCTCATACTGCTACCCATAGTGCTAAGCTCACTCTTACTGGCAGTTGTCGGACTTGAGTATGCTTGGCGCTACGCTGCTTTAATCGTTTCACCTTTACTGCTTATTGTCCCGCAGTACATAGCGCAAGAAATGGCTAAGCTCGAGCTTTTTGCTATTGCCTTACCGTGGGAACCTGCAAATGCCTGGTTAGCTATTCATGCTTTGGCGGCATTAGCTGCTACGCTGGTTGTTATTTTGATTGATCGCTTGCGAGAAAGAAGCGAAATTAGAAAAGCGTAACGTAGGTGTTTGTTTTGTTTAAACGCCTCAGTAGCAGCGCTGCTGGGGTTTTTGTTTTGGCGTTTTACAAGCGTTTTAATGATGCAAATGTAGCGCTTTTAGCTGCTGGTCTCGCTTATTACGCAGCTTTTTCTTTAGGTCCGCTTACCCTTATTTTTACTAGCTTTTTGGCTGGCTTTTTGCAAAACAGACCAGATTTGGCTGCTGAGTATCAAACTGTACTGGTAGATTTATTACAGCAAGTTTTGCCTGTTCAAGTAGATAGTCAAGCCTTAATAGTAAATAGTATTAATGTGGTTGTGAGCCAAATGGGTGATGGTGCTATTTTCAGAAACCTCTTGTCTTTTCTTATACTTCTTTGGGCAGCTACAAACTTCTTCACGGTATTGCAATTTGCCCTAGAAGTTATTTTTGATATTGAAAACGCTCGAGCTTATTGGCGTAAACGTGTGGTGTCTATTGTTCTTTTGGTAGCGGTTGCTGTGGTGATTGCGTTTGAAGTTTTCTGGTCATTGTTTTCCTCTTTTTTGACGGGTGTTTGGCTTTTTTTGGTTCAGTGGTTTTCTAGTCGTAATATTGTTTTGCCTATATCTGAGTTTGGCCAAGGTAGTGTCACTGAACTTCTTCGTATGGGCATTGCTGTTTTTGTGTTTAGTTTGTGTTTTCATTATTTACCAAGGCAAGCTAGTACTTGGGGGGCTGCTTTTTTGGGTGCGTTTTTGTATGTGCTAAGTCTTCGGCTTATGCAGGTTTTATTTGGGCAGCTCTTTAATCCAGAAAGATTTTCACTTATTTATGGCATTGTTACGGGTTTACTGGTTATTTTGTTGTGGCTTTATTTATCTCTCATGTTGTTTTTGCTTGCAGCTGTGCTTGTTGCTGTTTTAAGTCATTATAGGCGGGATGTAGTTGCTTTAAATAATTAGGTAGAATGCCTAATGAGCCGCGAGTTTAATGCGTTTAAGTTTGAGACTTTGAATGATTCGATTTTCATTTGATAGCAGTTCCATGAGTAATTTCAGAAAGTAAGATAGCTTTGATGTTGTGGTCACAGATCACCATGATAAAAGCCAGTCGGGATTTTATCATGGAAATGCTTTGAGGATTAAACAGTGTCTATGGCGAACTGTTTTTTGTATGTGGTAGATAATTACTCTAATGAGCTGCTAACTATGGCATTATGACTAGGATAGAAATGAACAAGGCAGGAGCAAACTAATGGCAAGTATCGCAGCCCCACAAGGTATGACTAAAGCACAATTAAATGATTTTTATGATTTAGAAAGCCTTTATACGTCCGAGGAAAAACTTATGCGCGATAGCGTTCGTGAGTTTGTGAAAGGTGAAATACTACCTAGCATTGGTGATTGGTGGCAAGAAGGTTACTTCCCACCAGAATTACCCAAAAAGTTTGGTGATTTAGGCGTACTAGGTGTAACCCTACCAGAG
>CAZWJZ010000153.1:0-10566 GCA_964634665.1 uncultured bacterium
GTTGTCCATTTTAAGCCATCTAAGATGTTGGACTTTCCTGAGCCATTTGGACCAACTATGCCTGTTATACCTTTTGAAAATTCTATAGATATTTTGTCACCAAAACTTTTAAAGCCCTGTAGGGTTAATGAGTGTAGCTGCACGGTGAGTAGTTTACCTTCTCAGGACTCTTTTTGGGTATCCTGGGGCTTTCTGTGTAGGTGGATAGATTCTTTATTGGAATTGGCATTTGGGCTTAATGAAGTACCAGTATCGTAAAATTAGAATATTAACATCAATATGTGAATATATTCACGATTAACCTCGCTTGCCACATATTTATGGCTTTCTTGTTCGATTTTACCTAACTTGTTAGCCTTTAATTACTGACCTAGCGGTCCTCCTAAAGGTACAAGTGGTGTATTCTCATCGGTTTTTCCATAAGGATACAAATCATAATTTGTGAGCTCCACATAACCTTTTCCTTCATGGCTACCTGTTACTTCAATTGCGCCTTCCCAATACACAATACCTGTGCTTGCCCGAGTATTCATTTCTTGTTCTAGCATGACAGGAGTAACCCTTATTTCGATGTCTTGACTTGGCACTTTTATAGTCCATTGCATAGGATAAATTGCGCCTGTCTCAGCACTCTCCCAAGTTAATCCTGTTGCCTCTAAGCTAAAGTCATCTGCAAAGATATCTATAACACGACCATTCTCAGTAACAAAACTGCCAGCTCGACTGCTGTAGCGACCACTTGGCTCGCGTATTAGGTAAAGCATTAGCTCTGTGTTGTCTTCAAATTGCAGACTGAACCAATCCCAACCAGCGTAACTACTTAGCTCAAAATCACCCCACTGGTGATCATGCCAAGCTTGGCCCGTTACACTTTTTTCTACACAGTCACTTTGCTCGCAACTCAAAAGACTACCCTCAGCAGTCATTCTTGTGTAAGAAAGATAGTAACTTGTCCCCCCTGGGCCCATTGATTGAATACCTGGGGGGTTGCCATGTAAAGCAACTGGCTTTTCACTGCTTAACATAAGCTCGAGTGTTTTAGTGCCTACATTGGCTTTGATTTGGTGCTTGCCCTCCCCTATTCTTGTGGCTGTCCAGTCACCCACAAAAACATCTAAATTTTCACTTGAAGCTCCCCCTTTGTAGTTTGCAAAATTAGTTCTTTCTGCCATTTCAAAGCTTTGATTGGTAATATCTGTTATGGCAAAGTGGGCAATATGCCCTTTTTCAACAAACCACCATGCTGGTAAGCCCAATAGGTTGAGATTGGGCGGTGCGTAAGCTTTAAAGAAGGTAAGTTCGAAACCATATTCTGTGCCTTCTTCATCTTGAAAATGCCCTGTCCAGTACCACCATTCTATCGGCGCTTCGTGTGCAGCTTCGTCCTCAGGTAAGGTTACGGCAGTTATGGGGTAAGGCTGTCTAAATACAGGGGGAACACAAGCACTAAGAAAGATAAGTGTGAGCAAAAACAAGATATTGCGAAAATTCAGCATAGCTATAGCTTAAGAGAAAGACCTGCATTAAAATGAGCTGTTAGCCCACGATTGGTAGAGCATTCCTCTTTAAAAGATTGCCAACTCGAGGCTTTATGTGCATTATTTCACGATTAATTTTGCTTGCGAATTATTTATGGCTTTAGAAATGAAACTTTAGCCGAGAACCTTCAAAAGCTTGTTGTCTATAACATAAGCAACACAACAAATTCGACAAAGCCCGTACCATTGAATCTTGAAAAAGCACAATAGTGCTTTAACAGGAGACTATACTATGAAAAAAGTAGGACCCATCGCAGGACTCATCGTTGTGTTGGTAGTACTTGGCATATGGATTTCAAGACCAAACACCATAACTAGTGGCTCAAACCTAGCAACTGCCCAAGAAAATACTACAACTGATGCAAACTCAGAAGAATCAAGCGAAACAACTGATGCAGAAAGCACCGAAGCACAATCAGAAAGCACACCCGAAGAGGTCGAATCGACCGAAGAAGCAGTGGAGGAAGTGTTAGAAGAAACACTAAGCCTACCCGAAGGCTTCAGCATAAGTGCAAGCTTAAGTGATGAACAATTGCAGGTTTTTGAAGCAGCAGACTACATACTCGAGCCTGACACCGACTACCAAGCTATCATTAAGACGAACCGCGGTACCATGATTGCTGAGCTTTTTGAAGAAGGCGCACCTAATACCGTAAATAATTTTGTCTTTTTAGCTAAACATCACTATTTTGATGGCATTATTTTCCATAGAGTTCTTGAAGACTTCATGGCCCAAACAGGTGACCCGACAGGTACGGGTCGGGGTGGCCCTGGTTACTCGTTTGAAGATGAGTTTAATGACGCACTTAATCATAGTAAAGGCGGCATGCTAAGCATGGCAAACTCAGGTGCCAATACCAATGGTAGCCAGTTTTTCATTACCTTTGCAGAAACCCCTTGGTTAGATGGTAGGCATGCCGTCTTTGGCGAAATCATTGAAGGCGCTGAGGTTCTTGATACCTTAACGCGAATTGATCCGAGCAACCCAAATCCAAGCGCAATCGTTAATTTAGATGCTCCTTTGTCAGAATTGAAGGCTGAAATCAACATTGAAGGAGATGACAGTCAAACTGTTGAAGCCTATCTCATTGAAACCCTAGGTGCTATCCCAGACGTAGGCAGCCGTTTTACGCTTGGTGACTATGATGCGATTTCAGGTCGTGTCGGCGAAACAGCGGCTATCGGCATTTTTGCAAAAGCAGATTATTTAGAATCAATTACTATTATTGAACGAAAAACAGGCGAATAAAAAGGAGCATTATGACGTATATACCCGATGGATACAGTTTATTAGAACCCTTAAGCGAAACAAGAACAACTCAGTTCGCTAAGCCAGAACAAGTTTTAGAAGCAGGTAAAGACTACATGGCGGTCGTTGAAAGTTCAAAGGGGCGCATGGTTCTTGATCTTTATCAAGATGATGCACCCATGACCGTTAATAATTTTGTTTTTTTAACAAGCCATAAGTACTACGACGGCATTGTGTTTCACCGTGTCTTAGAAGACTTCATGGCACAAACAGGTGACCCTACGGGTTCAGGTCGTGGCGGCCCTGGTTACACGTTTGGAGACGAAACAAACAATGGCAAAAGCCACAAGGGTAAAGGAATTTTGAGCATGGCTAACGCTGGCCCTGGCACCAATGGTAGTCAGTTCTTCATGACTTTTATTGATACACCTTGGTTAGATGGTAAACACACCGTATTTGGTAAAGTTATTGAAGGTGAAGAAGTTTTAGACGCACTTACTCGCATTGACCCAATGCGCCCAGGTGGAGCTACTCCAGATAAAATGGAACAGGTTTATATCGTTGTAAAATAAAATAATTCAACCTTGAAAAGCGCTCCTGAGAAATACAGGAGCGCTTTTTTTGTAAGGTTTTACATAAATCCTATGCGAAAAATTAAACATGTAAGCAAACACCTATACGTTTCTCACTAATCACGTGATATCTTTTAAATAGATACCTACAGTACCCATGTACTTGTAACCGCAACGAAACAGTCTTAGGTGGGGCTCTTGCTAGCATTGCAAAATTTTACATTTTTAGATATTTTTGACATTCTGATTATAGCAGCACTCATATACCAAATGTATAAACTGCTTGTAGGAACAAGAGCATGGAATGTTGCAAGGGGCGCACTTGCCTTAGCTATATTATGGTTCTTAGCAACCCAACTCAATTTAGAAGCCACCAAATGGCTCTTTGACCGCGTTGCACCTGTCTTATTTTTAGCAGCTGTCATTGTCTTTCAACCCGAATTACGTGCCGCCCTAGAACGAATGGGACGAGGAAGAGTCGCTCGAGTATCTGGTAGTGACCCTGTTCAAAGCATTATGACTGCCGTTAGAGAATTAGCCACGCAAAGGCAAGGGGCTTTGATAGCACTCGAGCGTAAGACACCTTTAACTGAGTATGGTTCATCTGGTATTGCTGTTAATGCTGAAGTGAGTGCTGCTTTATTACAAACTATTTTTGACTCAAAAGGCCCTTTGCATGATGGGGGTGTAATTATTCGGGGTGACAGGCTAATTTTTGCGG
Organism: uncultured bacterium; assembly: GCA_964634665.1. Classification (GTDB taxonomy): domain Bacteria; phylum Deinococcota; class Deinococci; order Deinococcales; family Trueperaceae; genus JAHEBB01. The sequence goes on from CAZWJZ010000153.1 coordinate 4,081, forward strand.
CCACTGTTTTTCCTTTATCAGATAAAAATGAAGGTTGGTCGGTTAAGCATGGTACTCGGCATAGGGCGGGGCTAGGTCTTTCAGAAGTTACTGACGCTTTAGTTCTTGTGGTTAGTGAAGAAAGAGGTACCGTTAGTTTGGCTCAAAATGGTGTTTTGAAAACAGATGTTGCGCCAGCAGATGTACTTAAAGCTTTAAATGAGGTGCTTAAAAAATGATTAAGCGCTTTGGTCAAAACTGGTTAGCCAAAGTAGGGGCGCTTATTTTAGCTTGCATCCTTTGGTACTTTGTGAGTACAAGTGAAAATACGATTGCGTCTAGTGAGTTTCAAGTTCCTGTTATATATGATGGCTTAGAGGCTGATCAAATTGCGCGTGGCGCGCCGGCATCGGTACTGGTAAAAGTGATAGGGCAAAAAGAGCAACTTAACCGCCTTACTAAAAATAATTTTAGTGCCCTTATTGATTTTAGTGACACTACGGGAAGCTATGAAAAAGATATTTCTGTGGTGCAACCAGAAGGCATTACTGTTGCGAGCATAACGCCAGCAACTGCCTTAGGTACGGTTGAAACTATTGAAACCAAAGAGCTAAGTATACAACCCAGTTTGTTGGGTCTTCCACCAGAAGATCAGCAGGTAACCATAACGCTGCAACGAACTGAAGTAAATGTGCTTGGCTTTAGCTCGAGCTTAGAACGGGTAACGCAGGTTGTCGCTAATATCTTACCTCGAGAAGGTACGCAGGTTGTAACTTTATTTCCAGCAGATGCGAATAATATCCCTATTAAAGATACAACCATGACGGTCAGTCCTGCTACGGTGTCGGTCATAGTGAGATTAACTGCAAGCTTATCTGAAAAAGAGGTGAAGCTTAATCTTTCTGAATTAATTGATAGTCTTAATGTTGAAACCTTAGGTCTGTCTCGCCTATCTTTGGAAAAAGACACAATTAGCGTTGTAGGGCCAAAAGCTGTGCTTGATTCATTGGCAGAAGTTTATGTAAGCGTAGAGCCGATTACGGGCGAACTGAGCGCAGGTACGTATACTATGAAAATGATTCCGCGTTTACCCGAAGGGGTGACTGCGTTGAATGATGTTTTTGTAGATATAGACTTAGTAGCTCTGGAAACGCTCGAGCCTGATGACTCAGATAGTGTGCCTGATGAGCCTGATGGAGAAAATGATGATACTACCAGTACGCCTATTTGGGGACCCGGTGTTAAAGAAAAAAGCTTCTTTGGTCGCCTCTTTTGATGATGCTTTAAAACAATTGGCTAGTGACATGATTGAAACCATGTACGAACACAATGGCGTTGGTTTGGCTGGACCTCAAGTAGGTGTTGCCAAACGTATTTTTGTGGCTTTAGAAATGAACAAAGATGATGCCGATACCGATAACAAAACGCCACCCAGAAGCGTAGCAGAAAAGAAAGAGCGCTGGGGCGTTGTAAAAGAGCATGTCATTATTAACCCAAACATTAGCTCAAGTTCAGGTAGCGCTTTTGATGTTGAAGGTTGTTTAAGCATCCCTGGTTTATATGTTGAGGATGTTGAGCGCTACTTTGAAATAACTATGGCTTATCAAGCTATTGACGGTAAGGAACACAGCTTAGAGGCTGAAGGGCATTTTGCTAGAATATTGCAACATGAATTTGATCATTTAGAAGGAACTCTTTTTTTAGATAGGTTAAATAGATATGACAGGCTCGAGTTTATGAATGAGCACCGGCAGGACTTAGCTACTATGCAGCGTGATGCGAAGGCTTTCTTAAAGGATATTAAAAATCAGGTTCAGCCTATTAGTATTAGTTAAAGTCACTGATTGATTCCTTTTAACCTAAAATCTTTTCAACATCAAGTTGCGTAAGAATTTAGCCAGACGTTTAAATCTAAACTACGGGTTCAAGTAATATTTTCAAAAAACATCTTAAATCGGTTGCTAAGGCGTCTTTTTCATGTAAGACTTTTGTAAGAATTTTATTGCTAATCTCAAGTTTAAAGTAGTGTCTTAGTTTATTTCTTTGCATTACATCTTCATCCTAACTCCTAGGACGCTATGACTTGCTTTATATTAATTGAGCGCTTCCAAAAGCAGTGAGCGAGTGGCGCAGCCGACCCTGGAGGTCTCGTTATGCACTTCGTTTTGAAACGACTTTCTTTTCTACTAATTCTTTGTTTGGTTTTGGCATCATGTAGTACGACATTTACTCCTCAAGAGACAAGAACAGCAGTTTATTATGTTGCTTCAGTTGAAATTGATGGAACAATGTCCCAAGCTGATATTGAAAATCAATACGGTGGTAAAACCATTTTGTACCAACCCGACGCAGGCTTTGCGGTTTTAGGCCTTAGTAAAGAAGAAGGGGAATTAACAACCTTAGCAACCAGCTTAAATCAAGATGCTTTTGCCTCACCGGAGGTTAGCGCTAGTGGTCATAGTGCCTGGGCAAATGGTTTTTCTGCCTGGGCTGGCGGCTTTTCTGCTTGGGCAGATGGCTGGAGTGCCTGGGCAAATGGTGCTGATCTACCTGCTGCGCCTAAAGAGAATCAGAATATTTGGGATCAGATTAATCTTGAAGCTGGTCATCTTAATAGCAAAACCTTTGGTGAAGGCATCACTGTAGCTGTAATTGACACAGGCATAGACTTGGATCATCCTTTATTTCAGGGACGCTTAAGTCCAAAATCCAGCTGGAAAGATTATGTTGATAATGATAGTTATCCTATGGAAAGAGGTGCAGGTGTTGCTTTTGGTCATGGTACGGGTGTTGCCGGCCTCGTCCTGCAGGTAGCACCAAAAGCCACCATTATGCCTATCCGAGTACTCGAAAATGATGGCAAAGGTGATTTAGATGACGTTATTTCTGCTATTGATTGGGCGGTCAGAAATGGTGCTGATATCATCAACCTTTCTCTTGGTAGCAACGAATATTCCAATGCTCTTGACTGGGCCCTCTATTACGCCTTACGAGAAAACGTTGTTACTGTTGCTTCAACTGGGAATGATGGTCAAAATGTGGCAACGCAACCAGCAAGGCTAACCTTTAATAATCTTAAAGGTTATATTTATGGTATTAGCAGTTTGAACGCTTCAGGTCTACCCTCAAGCTTTGCTAATCAAGGTGAAGGTACGTATGCTTATGCTCCTGGTGAAGCAGTTATTAGCGCCTACCCAGGTAAAAGATTAGCAGCTTTAACTGGCACATCTTTTGCTGCGCCTCTCTTTAGTGGGGCCCTTGCACTTGCTATGGCAGATTATCCAGAAATAACAGGGAATGATCTTTATTATCAGCTTATGAGTGGTACTAATCGGCAGGTATTTTGGAATACGGACAAAGCTTTTTCTGGCTATGGTTCCCTCGATCTAGAAAAATTTATGGGAGCCTTGCGGTTAAAAAATGGTGGTTTTGAAACGGGTAATGTGAGTGGCTGGAACTGGTCGAGCAATGCAGGGACCATCAAAAATAATTTAATAAGTGGTCACTATAACTTACGCATAGCTTCAAATCATTCAACAGGTGGTGTGAGTCAAATTATAACTGGGCTTGAGCCAAACACCCTTTATAAATTCCAAGCCTATGTCCGTACCGATGGAAGTGCTAAGGCAAGCTTGGGTGTTAAGGGCCATGGCTACAGCGAATACAGTCATCAGGTTGCAACCAAGGGCAATTATTGGAATCCCTGGATAACCTTCAGAACTGGACCTAATAGCACCTCGGCTGAAATCTACTTCAAAAAAGACTCTGGCTATTCTGATGTTTTAGCAGATGAGTTTATTCTGACGAAACTGGAATAAATACTGTAGCAACCTAATTCACAAAGCCAAGCCCAATCTAATTATGACTGGATTGGGCTTGGCTTTTAGAGGTTCCTCAACAATCTTGACTCTAGACTTCAAAAACCGCCATTTTGTAATACAAAGACAAATATTTTGTGATTCTTTTCACGATTTTATAACTTGTGATATTTTTATGGTGAATACTTTCATAGGAAACTGTAAACTCTGTTAATTCATAATAGGATAGCAGCTATGCGTGTCGCTTTATTCGGTTCTCCCAGCTTTGCCATTCCCAGCCTTCATGCACTCCACAAAGAGCATGACCTAAAACTCGTGGTAACACAAGCCGACAAACCCGTCGGCAGAGGCATGAAGCTACAATCACCAGCAACCGCGACCGCCGCAAAAGAACTAGGCATAGCCCTAGCTCAACCCAGCAAACTAAAAAACAATAACGAATTTCATGAACAACTCGAGTCACTCGAGCTTGATGTTTGTATTAGCGCAGCGTACGGTAAGATTCTTCCTAAAAGCCTGCTTACTATTCCTAAGCATGGTTTCTTAAATATTCATGGCAGCTTGCTACCAAAATATCGCGGTGCCGCTCCCATTCAGTGGGCACTTATTAACGGTGAAACAGAAACAGGTATAAGCATTATGCAGACCGAAGTGGGTTTAGATACTGGTCCAGTTAGGCATGTAGTGCGTTTAGGCATAAAAGAAGAAGACAGCTCACTCACTGTTTTTAATGCTTTAGCTGATTTAGGCAGTAAAGCGCTCCTTGAGGCTTTAGCGCTCTTAGAGCAAGATAAGCTTCCTATGATTCCACAAGATGACTTACTCGCAAGTCACGCGCCAATGCTAAGTAAAGAAGACGGCATGATTAACTGGGAAACTAGCGCAAAGTCTATTTTTAACCGTTACCAAGGAGTAAAGGCATGGCCAGGAACTTGGACAGTCTTTCAAGGAAAGATTCTAAAAATACATGAAATGCAGCGCTTATCGACAAAAGCAACTAAGAAAGCTGGGCAAATAAGCGCAATCACTCAAAATGGAATTATAGTAAGTACCCTTGATAACTCCCTCCTAATAAAAACGCTGCAAGCACCCAACAAACCCAAAATGCCCGCCTATGACTGGGCAAACGGCTACCAAATCAAAGAAGGTGATACCCTTGGCTAAAGTTGCCATAGTAGGACGACCCAATGTGGGAAAATCAAGCTTATTTAACAGGCTTGTAGGCAAACGAGAAGCCATTGTTGCAGACATCCCTGGTGTTACAAGAGATGTCAAAAGCGCAAAAGTTACCACAGATTTAGGTGACAGTTTTACCCTTTTAGACACCGGTGGCTTATGGTCAGGTGATGAGTGGGAACAACGCATCAAAGATCGCATTGAAGCTAACTTAAAAGATGTTGATTTAATTTTATTTACTGTTGACGGACGCAGTTCTTTAAGTACCGCCGATTATGAAGTAGCCGACTGGTTAAGAAGCCTAAAGAAAAACATTATGCTGGTAGCCACAAAAATGGATGACCCAAGACATGAAGAAAATCCTGAAATCTTTGAACTTTACGGCCTTGGATTTGGAGAACCCAAATTCACGGCAGCAGAACATGCACGCGGAACTTATGAACTCTTAGATGACATTGTCACCATATTACCCGAAGAAGACGATATTCCAGAAGAAGCAAGCGTGCGCGTGGCCATCATTGGTAGACCCAATGTAGGTAAATCAAGCCTCTTAAATGCCATTGTTGGCGATGAAAAAGTAATCGTGGCAGATCACCCAGGAACAACTCGAGATTCTGTTGATGTAGAGTTTAACTTTGCTGGTCGAGCCTTCATATTAGTAGACACAGCCGGTATAAGACGTAAACCAACAGAAGATATTGAATATTACTCAAAGTTACGTTCAGAAGATGCCATTTTAAAATGTGATGTTGCCGTACTTGTCGTTGATCCTTTTGAATATGGCGATCACGAAATGCGCCTAGCAAACCTCGCCTTAGAAGCAGGTAAACCAACCGTACTCGCTATAAACAAATGGGATTTGGTTACGGACGCTCAATTAAAAGAATTTGAAGTCAATATAGGCAAAGAACTCTACCACTTAAGAAATTCACCTAAAGTCTATACCAGCGCAGTTACAGAATATGGACTACACGAAGTCTTAGCAACCGTTATACGCGTTTATGACACCGCCAGAATGCGTTACAGCACAGGTGAAATAAACCGCTGGATGGAAATTTGGACACAACGCCAAGCGCCACCCAACTTCAGTGGTAAACCCCTCAAACTACTTTATTCAACCCAAGCAGACGTAGCCCCACCCACCTTTGTTTTAAGTGTAAATAACGAAAAATTTGTGACCCGCCCTTACGAGCAATATCTACTCAACCGAATACGAGAAGACTTAGGCTTTAGTGAAGTACCCATAAGACTCATTTTTAAATCAAGAAGCAAAGACGGTGGCAAACGCGTAAGATTATAAGAAATAAAGATATGAGATGACTAATGACTACCAAGACCAAAGGTTGTCTCAATAACATTTGGAAATAAACTGTAAATAGAGCACCCCATTTCTAGCTCGAGTGTTTCTTTAATTTGGAACCATGCTTTCCATTTTTCTTGGGTGACCTCATTAAAGCCTAGTCTTATGACTGCGTCAACAATGCGTTTTTCCATCAGGCAGATGCCTTCAGCC
>CAZWJZ010000154.1:0-10560 GCA_964634665.1 uncultured bacterium
AGGGAGGGAGCGGATAGGTGGCAACATTGCTTCGTAGCATCGTTGTCCAAATGTAGTCCCGAAGCTCTCCTGTGCTCATGCCTGTTGTGTCAATAAGGTCAGTCACATTGTTTAGTATAGCCTTGAAAAAGCTTTGTTCATTATTTTAATGCAGATTTAATTCAAATTAGCGGACTGTTAAGCTCTATTTTTGACTAAAGGGTAGCCGAAAAAATGCGGTGCAATGGTTTAAAAGCCGTTTAGCTTTGCTCATTAGCTAGGTACGATTTTGCAAAGATTGCATTATAGTTAAAGACATGCCTAGAGAAAACAAAAAAGCAAAACTTGAGCGTGCTGAACAGGTATTGCGTGAGCTAGAGCTTGTTTATCCTGATGCGCGAACAGAACTCGAGCATAGTAATGCGTTTGAACTTCTCATCTCGACGATTTTGTCTGCTCAGGCGACGGATAAAAGTGTGAACGAAGCGACACCTGCGTTATTTGCGCGTTTTCCGACTGCGTTTGACTTAGCGCAGGCTAGCCCTGAAGAACTTATGCCTTTTATTAAGACCATTGGATTGTACCGAAATAAAGCAAAAAATTGTGTTTTGGCTGCAAAGAAACTTGTTGAAAAACATAATGGTGAAGTCCCAAATGATTTTGATGCCATTTTGGACTTAGCTGGGGTTGGTCGCAAAACGGCTAATGTTGTTTTGTCAAATGCTTTTGGTCGTCCTGCCATTGCTGTTGATACGCATGTGGGTCGCTTGGCTAGAAGACTTAAATTTTCAAAACATGAGAACCCTGATAAGGTCGAAAAAGATTTAGAGCAATTGTTCCCTATAGAAACTTGGATTTTTTTGCATCACGCACTCATTCTTCATGGCAGAAGGGTTTGTGATGCGCGTAAACCCAGATGTTTTGAATGCAGCTTATCCCTACTTTGTCCAACTAGTCTAAGCTAATTCAGACTGTAACGGTGCTAACTTCGCTTTTACTGGATGATTGCTAGCCTTCTACTATCGCTTGTATTTGCAAGCACTATTGTTTTAAAAATGGGAAGGTGACAGCTAAGAAATTTGCCACCTAAGCCAATCAAGTAAAAAGCAAGAACACTTGGAGAGAAAAGATCACATGGAATCAACTATTTATGATTTAGCAATTATTGGTGCAGGCCCCATTGGCATAGAAGCAGGTATAAGAGCAAAAAAAGCAGGCCTTAACTATATTATTCTTGAAAAAGGTTGCTTAGTGAACGCAATTGCTGCCTATCCTACTTATATGACGTTCTTTACCACTTCGGAAAGGCTCGAAGTTGGGGGTCACCCATTAATAACCACAACCGATAAACCAACACGAAAAGAAGCTTTAGATTATTACCGCAAAGTAGTTCACAATGAACAACTCAAGGTAAAACAATACTCCGAAGTGATTGCCGTAGCAAAAGAGAACGGGTCTTTTAAACTCTCAGTCTTAACTGACAAGCAAGAACATAAGTCTTACCTAGCTAGCAAAGTCGCAGTTGCTACAGGATACTTTGATAACCCTAAATACCTAAATGTAAAAGGTGAAGAGCTAAATAATGTCAGTCATTATTACAGCGAAGCTCATCTTTTTTATCAAAGAAATGTGACTATTATAGGAGCAGGTAGTAGTGCTGCTGATGCTGCCCTAGATTTATATAAAGCGGGTGCAAACGTAACCATGGTGCATAGGGGAGATGATTTTAGGCATAGTCTGAAATACTGGATTCGACCTAATTTAGAAAACCGTGTCAAAGAAGGCTCAATCATAGTGCACTTCAATTCGAGCATTAAAGAAATAACGGCAACAAAGGTACTAATAGAAAAAGAAGGCCAAGAAATAAGTATAGCTACAGATCAAACCTTTGCTTTGACAGGCTATTATGCAAGTACAAAACTATTAAAACAAATGGGCGTTAAGATAAACTCGAGTGATTTTTCTGCTGAGCATAATCCTGAGACCTTTGAGACTAATATTGAGGGTGTTTATGTGATTGGTTCTGCTGGTTATGGTACACGTACAAGTGATGTCTTTATTGAGAATGGTTTGGTGCATGCTCAGAAGGCATTGGATAATATTGCTCAAAAAAGAGCAACTAAACAAGCTGTGTTGGTTTAGCAATTGCGGTATTTATTCTTTAAAAGCTAAGTATCACCTTGGCATCAGATGTTAGGGTAACGCTTTGAATGGGATGTTAAGGGAAGTCTTTGGGTCAGTAAAGCAAAGGAGCAAATAGAGGTTTTGGGCTTTGTTGTGGAATGGCTAGTATTTGATTCGACAATTCAAGATTGCATTTATAAGCCCCATGTTGGTCGGGATCTGCATTGAATTGGTATTAGTATGCAAAAACGCTTTGCTATTTTATAAATAAATAGGCAATATAGCTAATATAGGCCGTAATTAAGAGGGCTCCTGATACTCTACCAAAACGCTTAAAAATCAAAACTAAAGGTAGCAAAACAAAGCTAAAGCCAAGCATAATGTAAATATCTGTACTAATAGCCGCAAAGTTTTGATTAATGGGTTTAACCAAAGCCGTAATACCAAGAATGGCTAACACATTAAAAATATTAGAACCCAAAATATTTCCCAAAATAATGTCACCTTGCTTTTTTGAAGCTGCCACAATTGAACTTGCAAGTTCAGGCAAGCTAGTGCCAAAAGCCACAAAGGTTAAGCCAATAACCTCTTCAGGAACACCAAAGCTACTCGCAATATCTATTGCCCCTGTAACCAAAGCTCGAGCGCCTAATACGAGCAGTACAACGCCAATACTTAGCAAAGATAAGCTTTGCCAGACAGCTGATTTCACTTCGGTACTTGGTTCATCGCTTGCGATTTGCTTTGGATCAAATTTAATAAGGTATACAAGGTAGCTTATCAGTAGTGTAACTAATATGCCGCCTTCTAAGCGGCTTACAACGCCATCTAGTAAAACGGGAACTAAAATGAGACTGACAGCTAGCATCACAGGGAAGTCGCGTCTTAAAAAGAGTTTACTTGCGTAAAGAGGAAAAACAAGTGCTGCTGCAGCTAAAATTAGGCCTATGTTGGCGCTGTTAGACCCCACCACGTTGCCTGTTGCTAGTTCTGGTGCGCCATTAAAGACAGAAGCCAAAGTTGCAGCTAATTCAGGTGCGCTGGTACCAAATGCAACGACAGTCAAACCAATAACTAATGGACTAATGTCTAAACGAGTAGCAAGAGCGGTTGCATTTCTTACCAAAAATTCGCCACCCACATATAATAATAGAATTCCGACAGCTAAAAGAAGAAAACTCACAAGCACTTAAAGTAGCAAATATAGGCTAAACATATCGCTATCTAGCTTTCATAAGTAATGGATTACACAATGTACTTGCAAGCTAAGCAGGCAAATGCTTTATAGGCTATGCTAAAAATATCAAGAAGTTTCGTTCTCTACTCACGCCAAGTAACTTTATTGCCTTAACCGTACTCATAGTGACAATTGGTATTTTCTGGATAGTTCAGACAGTCATGCACGTCAATGTATTTAGTGAACAAGGATTCAAAGAAATCGCTGCCAAACTAGGGGTTTGGGGGCCAATTTTATATGCACTTCTAACTGCTATTGCGGTTGTTGTAAGTCAAATACCTGGGGTTCCTTTGACCATGGCAGCTGGTGCTCTTTGGGGCCATTTTCCAGCGCTCATTTATAGTGTTCTTGGAGGATTTGTAGGAGCCATGATTGCCTACTTTTTAGGTAGAACCTTAGGGCGTAGCATCATGAAAACCTTGGCAGGCAAGGTCATGGTGTTTAGTAAACATAAAGGGGAGCTTTTTATTGGCTTCGTTATTTTTATATCAAGAGTATTGCCTTTATTTCCTTTTGATATTATTAGTTATGCAGCTGGAGTGAGTGGCCTAAACTTTGTTTACTACGCGTTTGCAACCTTACTAGGAATGATTCCCTCAACCTTGCTATTAACTTACCTTGGGTCAACTTTTACCATAAGTTTGCCTTTTGCACTTGGCATATCAGCACTTGCAACTGTCATGCTCATTGCCCTTCCTTTAGTCATACGCAGGTACAATTGGTTTGGCTTAAGAGACAGCATTACACTCGAGTGAGCCTTTATTTATGAAAGATAGACTGATTGATACTAGTTTACTGGTCGTGTTAATTGCGGTGGCTTTAGTCATTGTCTGGACACTGTTTCAGCCTTTTGGCTTTTTGTTTTCACGTAATGCGCAAGTGAATCCTACAGTGCCAGAGCAAACCCAAGAACAACGCTTAGATGCTTCAAATGAGTCTGGTATAGCGCCTGTTATTCCTAGTTCATTGCCAAGTTCTTCAGCTAATGATGAGGTGGCTCAAGAAGAAGCTGCCATAACAGCAGTTATTCCTAACCAAAATCCTAGTCAAGATACAATTGCAGGAGATAGTGAAACTACGCTTACAGCGCCGGAGACAGTAGATAGTATTGAGACGCCTGTTGAGGTTTTAGCAGAAGGCAATATAGATTTGGAGCGCATTGGCTTTAGTTTTGTTACGGGTGGCGCGGGTGCTTGCGGAATTGTCTTGGAACCATGGCGACATGTGGCTGTAAGTCGCGATATTTTGGCTCTTTATCCCTGTGGAACGCGCATTAGCATAAGAATGGATGACATGGTAGCGGAAAGACAATACTTTACCGTTATTGTGGCTGACAGCATGAACCCAAGCAATAGTAAAACGGTTAATATTTATGTAGGGCAAGATGAACCTGCACTCCAATATGGTGTGCAAGCCGGTCAATTAATACCAACAAACTAAATTAACAGCTATCACTTTTGGTTTTATTTGATGGAAGAAAAGCCAGATTAGTCCTTCGGCAAGTGTTTTTAAGGCAAGTCAAATAAAATTCTGAGCGTATGAGCGTCTTTGGCTGCATTACTATTTTGGCGTTTGTATGAATATGTTTACCTATAGCTTTTCCATGAGTAATAGCTGAAAATTAGATAGGTTTGATTTTGCGATCCCAAATCGCCATGCTCAAATCCAGCTTGCCTTGCATCATAGAAGTACCATGACAAACACTCGAGTAAGATTTTTGTAAGAATTTGTGACGGTTGCGGTTTTTGGCTTTTAAACTTGATTTACACTAGGTTTGTGGTGGTCAACTCCCTTCTTCTTAGTTGGGAGTTCTTTTTTTTAATTCAAAATGGCTAGCACATCTTTGGGTAAAATTTTTTCTTTAAACCAGATAATATCAGCCATAACATTTTCAACTTTAACGCCCGCTTTTTCTAAGTTAAGCCTATTAGAAATAGCAAGAATCATATTATTAATACCTGACTTAGCAACTTGCGCAAATTTTTTCTTTAGGTATTCAGGTCGCCAGTAACCAACAATTTCAAAAACAAAATCACGCCCATCAGGATGCACAAAACGAAAGTCAGGTACCATAACGCTACCCGGAATGGGTAAAAGCTCAACTTCACGCTCGAGTATCCAGTCTGTTTTTGTGCTTTCCCAGCGTTTAGCGAAGGCTTCTTCAATCATGCTGTCATATTCTTTAGCTTTTTTGTAGTGAGACACAAGACCGCATTCACTGTTTAGGCTGAAACTTGCTGCTGCTGGTGTGCCGTCATAAAGCTGTCTTGGGATGAGGTTTGCTTGCATATCCCATTTGCTTACGTTTAGTAAGGCGGGTAGAAATTTAGCTATGTCTGTACCGTAGCGGCTACTACTGCCAAAAAGGCTCGCTGGGCCATCAATGGTTATGCTGAAACCATGGTCAACATCACCTTCAATATAGGCCATTAATCCAAAGAGTTTTAAGTAACGAAACAATTGTTTGTATTCGCTGGGTACATTTCGGTGTGCCGTTATGACGATTTCTTTTGCTCTGTACAAAATACCTTGCACTTGTGACAAGTTATAGCGGTGAATAAGTGCTTCTGCTGAGGGGGCATCAAAACTCGTTAAAATGGCGTTTTCGCGCAAGTCAGCATAAAGACCTTCTCTAACTTGAGTTATGTGAATGTCTTTAGCCAATTCTTCACTTAAAGTAGCTGCAAGACCCGACAGTAAACTCTCAGTCGTAGTTAAGCTAGGAACATGTTTTGCTGATAATGCAAAAGCCCGTTCACGCAAAAGGGGGGGATCTAAAGGACTAATGGTTTCAAACTCGCAAAAGCCATTTGTTAATAAATGCGCTAAACCTCGCTTTACACGGTAGTTTGTGGCTTCACCCTCGAGTGCCAATAGCCTATCATCAAGTTCAGCACGCTTTTCACCTTGACAGCCAGCAAAAAGATCAATAATTTCTGAGGCTAAATCGACCATCTTAGGACTAAGCTCGAGCTTTTTAGGAATGATTTCTTCGCCATTGTAACGGTGAATGAGTAGGTCGCTTGGCAGCATGTTTCTATTATTGCGCCTTTAAACAGTGAGGCTAGTTATGTCGGTTTTCAGCTTGGGCATGGCATCTTTATAAATCGTCAAAACTTAGGCTTTCTTCGCTACTTATTTTATTGAATAAATCACTTTGTGTTTCAAGTTTTACTGGTTTGTCAGCTGTTGTTTGTGCTACCTTGGGTTTTTGGTGTCGGCGTCTGGACGTGTTTTCTTCAGATGTGTTTTCAGCAATCACTTCATAAAGCAAGGCTAGCTTTCCTTCACCTTTTCTCAAGATGCGCCCTAAACGTTGAATGTACTCCCGAGTTGAGCCTGTGCCTGAGAGCACTATAGCAACATTGGCTTCGGGCACATCAACCCCTTCATTTAAAACACGGGAAGTGACAACGCGCGGGTAAATGCCTTCACGGAAATTTTGTAGAATCTCGTGTCTTTCTTTGACTTTACTTTGATGCGTGATGGCAGGAATTAATAGGTCTTGCGATATCTTATAAACCGTAGCGTTATCATCTGTAAAGATAAGAATACGGTCATTCTTGTGTTCTGCCAGAAGCTCATAAAGCAGCCGAATTTTAGCCTCAGTACCAAAAGCTAGCTTCCTGGCTTGCCTATGCGCCAGCATGGCTGCCCTTCCATCAGAAGAACGTGCACTAGCAGCAACAAAACGCTGCCAGCCGTTTAGTGAGCCTAAAAAAATATTGTTTGCTTGCAAAAAACTATTTCTCTGAAAAATACAAGCATCATACTCGAGCCTTTCTTCTTCTGATAGGCTTACTTTTATTTGTTTGATTTTGTGTTCAGATAAGGCATTACCCGCTAAATCTTCTGGGTTTTTTCGATAGACTATGGGCCCAATTAATCTTGTTAAGTCAGCTTCTCGCCCGTCACTACGTTCAGGCGTGGCGGTTAAACCTAATCGGTAGGGTGCAAGAGAATACTCGGCTATGGTTTTAGTAAAATCACCGGGTAAATGATGGCATTCATCAAAAATGAGTAAGGCATATTTGTTACCTAGGCGCTCAGCATTAATAGCAGCACTATCGTAAGTAGAAATAAGGATGCTGCTGTAATCTCTTGAGCCACCACCCAATAAACCGATCTTTTGTTCAGGGAAACTTGCCTCAAGATTGGCGTACCATTGGTGTAACAAATCTAGGGTGGGCACCATAATTAGGGTGCTGCGTGGTGTTTCTTGCATGGCCAATTGAGCTACAAAGGTTTTGCCTGCACCCGTTGGCAACACCACTAAGCCACGCCGACCCGCTCTTTTCCAAGCAGCAATAGCCTCCGATTGATGCTTAAAAGGCTCGAGCTTTTTTTCTTGATTTAAGTCTAAGCTTTTATAGGCTTTGGCTGCATCTTGAACGTCTGTGCCTTCAGCGTGCATGGCTTCAAAGAACTTGCGGTACTGTAGGGCGGGAATACGAAACTTCTCAATACGGTCATCCCAAGTGACAAACTCGAGCCACGCTTTACCTTTTGGTGGTGGATGTAAAATGAGGGTTCCTCGGTCAAAACTCAAGCTGCTCTTGCGCTGTTGATAGCTCAAAAGATGAGTTCCAAACCTAAGACTTTATTCATGCTTTTAGTTTAAAATAAAAATGAAGTATCAAGGGTAATACTAAACTGATTATATCGTGCCATAAAACCGAGGGGGTCAAAGCTTAGTATAAAGGTTGGTTTTTAAGGCATAACGGTTAGCAAAAGGCAATAAGGTTTTGGACTTGTGTTTAGATGATTTTTGCAAATCCACCTAAAAAAGAAGCTACCTATGCTCGTGTTTTGGTTTAATAGCTTAGATCAATCGAGTAACTGTTATTGTCACTTAAAAACCTAAGACTATAATCATCATTTTTTCTTAAGCGAGTTTCAAAAAAGCCATTTTCATCAACCTCAACAATATTGCTCATGCCAGCACTTTTATGATCATTAATTACAGTCATAGCGCCAAGTGTTTTACGCTGATGTAAAAGGTGACCCCTAACAATAAGCGCGTCAATGCTATCTTCGCTTTCTAGATTAAGTTCATACTCATTAAAACAATGATGGTTGGTTTTTTTAATAGCAGCAACAGGATTAAATTCAGAACGCTCGAGCATAAAAGACACCTTTCAGTTAGATTCCTCACATCATATCGATTATTTTCTTACAGAAAGCTTACAAGAAGTGTAGATCTTGCTGTAAAGCAAGCTCGAGTTTTGCATGGTAATCATCTCGGGGTATTTCCTGAACCCCAAATTGAAGAAGATGAGGGTTGCTAAACTGCACATCAAACAAACTATAACCCTGCTTGACAAGATGCGCTAGCAAATGCACAAGTGCAACTTTACTGGCATTTGGCACGCGACTAAACATACTTTCACCTGCAAAAAGACCCCCAACAGCAACACCATAAACACCACCAACCAGCTGACCTTTTTGGTAACACTCAACAGAATGAGCAAAATCATAATCATGAAGGCTAGTGTAGAGCCTAATGATATCTTCACTAATCCAAGTACTCGAGCGCTTAGGTGTAGCTGTTTCTGCGCAGCCTCTCATAACCGCTTCAAAGTTAGTGTTGAAGCGTACTTCAAAAATATTTTGTCTAACAATTCTTTTGAGGCGTTTGGGTACATGGTAGGTGTCTAAGGGTAATATGGTTCTGGGGTCTGGATCATACCAATAAATGGCGTTGTTTTCTTCTGGTTGCGCCATTGGGAATACCCCTTGGCAGTAGGCATTGAGTAGTGTTTGTGCGCTTAGTTTCACTAAGCTACTTTAAACTTTTAATCCTTTGATTTGTTAGATGGCGCTATATATTAAGCTATTTACTTGCTTTAATAATGAGGCTGTGTTCAGTCAGTTCAAGATTAGGGTAGTAGTGCAGCTCTTGATTTCCTTTGTTTACAAGCTCGCCATCTGACAGCGTGGTGCTATAGCCTTTTAAGTAATGAAACAAAGGTAAGAAAATAATGGTCGGCTCTTTAGGGAGCTCGAGTTTTTCTTGTGGCATAGCGTTAGTGTTGGTTGTGAAGCTAAGCTCAAAGGTTTTTCTGCTTAGGTCAAATTGCATCTTTGTTACTGTTCCGGTTACATGTGGCGCATAAGGGCGAATAAATGCTGCTAAGGCGCGCCCACCTAAATACAAATCGCGTTGGGGTAAGTCTGAGTCCACAGCTTCAAAGGGTTCTTGCGGTGAGTAAATGGAGAAATCTTCAGCGTTCCAACCATCACCATATTCATGACTGTTATCAGCTGTGTAATTCCAGATGCAATAACTCAAGATAGCTTTTTCTAAGGTGCTCAAAGAATTATTTAGAGCTGCGGTTTGGGCTTGGTAATTAGCTGACTTAAACGCATTTTTGTTCTCTAAATCCATAGGAATGCTAACCTCACCAATAAGGGTTGGCGCATGACCCATTTGTTCTTTAGAAACTATGAAGATGGTTTCTAACTGTCTTTTAAAGACTTTTTGAATCCAGTAAGGACTAAAAATAACTTTTTGTTCCTGAGCATCAAAAGAAAGCCAAGGTAAAAAGCGCTTGGTAATTAGGGTGGCAGCGTCATACCAATGAGGCGCATGAACTATAGAAAACTCAGGCTTTTTGAGGTTTTGCTTTTTGTTTGTTGAGCAGGCCAATACAACGCTGTATCAGCGGGAATACCCTCAACAAAGAAAGATGTGTTAGCGTGCGCAGCTTGAATAGAGGTCATAAATCGTCTGGCAAATGGAAGGTAAAAGTCACGATAAAAATGGATTTTTTTGCCCTTAATGTGACTAAAGTGCTGAGGTTTTAATAGCTTAGCTTGGTGGTTTGTTCGTTTCCAAACCCCATTTTGTTGCCAGATGTCTAGCTTACTTGCATGCCAGGCAGATCTATTTTTTGTATTAAACTCATCGACATGCTTTAAACGCAAGCCTGTTAAGCCTAGTTCCCAGACTTCAATATTTTGGCTTAACCCTGCACCTAATCCCATAGCTTGTAAAACAGAGGGTGAGGGCCCACGCAGTAAAAGACTATGTGCCTTAGTTCTTAAGTCTTTCACTCCAATAAAACCTGCTGAGGGTTCGTTCATAACCCCATAGCCAATGACATTAGGAATATGACTGAGTTGTTTGGCTAGCTCTGTAAAGGCAGCAATATAACTTTCTTGTAGTACTGAATAGACTTGCCTAGATAAGTTGTTTCAGGGGCAAGCTTACGCCCTTC
>CAZWJZ010000155.1:0-10529 GCA_964634665.1 uncultured bacterium
CTTCAGAAACTGACTCTACAGAACCAGCATCTGCACTGAATAACTCAACTTCTTGTTCAGGAATCAGGTCAGAAATAATGCTACAAGCACTTAAAAGTAAAACCGTTAGAGTAGCTAGTAAAGGTAAAACAATTTTCTTCATAAAAACATCCTTTTATTGATTTTTTGCACAGCTCGAGCGTACTCGAGCTGTTGTTTAACGGGGGTTTAAGGTTTCTTTGTCTTTTTTTCGTGGTTTGGCTTATTCTCTGAAGCTAACAATGGCTGCTGGTGCATCTATCGAAACACTGGCAGATAGTCCGCTTGGTAGTTCTGTGTTGACTTTAAAAGAGCCAAAGACGGCTACCGAGTTTTTGTCGCTATCTCCTGCTTCTGAGCTTAGTATTTTTTCGGCTGTTTTTACTTTTTCGCTGTCAAGTAAGAGTGCTACTGATTCGCTTGATGCTTTGTCTAGCTTGTAGCTGCAAGATGTTCCTGTACAGTTAGTACTGTCTTTTTCAAAGCTTAGAGTGGTTGCAAAAGCAGAGGTTGCTGTTTTGAGTTCAGTTGCTAGAAAGCTTGCTTCTACTTCGTCGCGGTTTGACCAGCTTTCAATCCAGCCGTCTTGGTTGGGTGCTACGTAGCCATCCCATAACCAGACAGTCAGAAAAGGAAGTTCTAGGTTAACGGTTTCAGGAAATTCGGTTGTGTCTGTGCCACCTGTAAAAACTAGGTTGGTAAACGATACGGCTTGGGTTATTTTTTTGGGTGTTACAGGTAGGGCTTCTGTTAGGTCATCTGCAGCTCTGTAAAAACCAAAAGGAATAAAGGCATCTGGAGCTTGTTGTGTCTTTAGAAATGAAGGTAGGTTTTTAGCAAAAGCTGCGGGTACAACTGGCTTTTCAGCTCGAATGGGTTCGGCTGGTAAAACGAGTTCCTCCTCTATTCCCATAAAGCCGTCAACTTCTTGGTCTGGTATGAGGGATTCTAAGACGCTGCATGCGCTTAAGGTGAGGGCGGTTAGGGTTGCTAGGGTTATTAGGGTTAGTTTCTTAGTCACTGTTTTCTCCTTAGAAGCTGGTGAAGTTACTTAGATCTGTTTTTAAGCTTATGTTTAGGCTTGTGAGTTCTGAGGTCATGGTGCCTTTGTTTGTGTCGTCACCTGTGGTGGTGAATAACACTCCAAATTTGAAGTCACCTGATTTGAGCAGCTTGAAAAGGGTTGGGTCGCTGTCCTCACCTATGTCTACGTTTAGGGTGGCGTCTCTTGATTCGCCGGGTACTAGACTGAACTTAAACTCTATGGGGTTGGTGGCTTCAAAGACTGGGCTTTTGTCATGTATGTATATAGCTATGGTGCCATCTAGGGGTTGTGCGTCTTCGCTTAGGGTTAGGCGGCTGGTTAGGTCTAGTTTGAAGGCTTGTAGGTTGTCGTAGATTTCTTGACCTACACCTAGGTCTGTGCTATCTAGGCCGTTATCGTCGGGTATTTTTAGGTCGTAGCCGCCTTCTATGGGTGCGTCGCCTTTTAGGTCATCTGCAGATAGTAGTGTCATGGCGTCTACGTTTACTGCGGCGATGGTTTGGCTACCGCAGGCGCTTAGTAGGAGTGCAGTGAGTAGTAGTGTGAGTAGGGATAGTTTTTTCATGCTTGCTCCTAGAATCCGAGTGATGTGGTTAGGCCAAATGAACGGTGGTTTGTAAAGGCTGCTATGTGTGAGGTTAGGGCTATGTCCCAAGATACGCCGGGCATGTTTAGGCCTGTGCCAAGTGCGAAGTTAAGACCATTTTCGTAGCCTAAGCCTGCTCTGGCTGCTACGCCGAAGTTGTCAGCTATGCTGAAGGTGGTTTCTGCGCCTAGGTGGGTTTGAAAGCTACCTAGTGCGTAGCCTGCGTCGGCTGCTATGAGCATGTCTATGGTTGGGGCTAGTGGGGTTTGGTAAGCGCCGTTTACGTGTACTCCGAAGTTTGGTGAAAAGTAAGTTCGGCTTGTTAAGGTGGCTGCTGATACGTCTACTAGGTTGTCTTGGTCACCTGATAGGTTGTATTCGTCGCCTGACCAGAAGGCTACACCTACGTTGGTTACGCCAAAGCCAAAGCTGGCTGTTGCGTTGTCTACGGGTATGTCTGCGGCTATGCCTAAGTCTGTTATAAAGCCGTAACCTAGTTGACCTGTGGCTACGCTGGATAAGAAGCCTTCGCCTTGATAGCTTAGGTTTAGGTCGGTGCTTGCGCCGTTTAGGTTGGCTTGTACTTGGCCTACGCCGGTTCCGTCTAGTCTGGCTAGCCCTATGAAGGGTGCGCCGCGTACACCGAAGTAGATGTTTCCGTTAAAGTCATTTTCTCCAAATAGTTGGCTAGGTACTTGACCTGCGTAGAAGACATCTAGGCTTACGCCTGCTTCGCCTGTTAGGTTGGCGCTTAAGCCGCCTTCGTTTGAGCCGTTAGCAAACACTTTTTGTAAGTTAGCATCGGGTGAAACTACAGTATTTACAAATGCATAGGGTCTTAGGCCTACACTTACAGGTCCTGCTGGAATGATTATGGGTAAAGAGAAGTCAACCCCGTAGCTTAAGCCTGATAAGCCAAAGATGAGGTCTGAGCCGCCTTCTGTACCAACAGCAAATACGGTTTGCCCTTGCTCGTCTCTTTTTACGTCAAGGCTAACTTCGGTAGGGCTTGAAGGTAAATTTAGAATAAAGGTATCGAGTTTTTGTAATTGATCAAAAATAGGTAGAACATCAAAGCTGCTGCTACTCGGGTTAAAGGAATCTTGAAGCGCATTAAAAGCACCTAGAGGTAAGGGCAGTTCAAAATAAGGCCCTGAAGTTCCAGCGGCTGTATAGGCAGGATTTAAAGTAGCTGAGCTGCGGTCGGGTAGCATAACGCCACCCATTGCGTTAACTCGAGCGTTTTGGGCTAGTGCGCAACCACACGCGAGTACTAGCAGTAGAGTTAGTATTTTTTTCATGAGACTCCATATCAAATTGGATTTGTTCACAGCGAGAGTTTCACTGCATTGTTAACTGCTGCATCTCACTACAACAGTTCGCCCTGTCTTTTGGGTTTTAAGCCCGTTTGTTCATCCTTTGCAGACATAGGAAACATAAATTTACATACACGCCTTTTCTAATGGCCTTTTAGAAAGCGGGTTTGTAAATGCGGTTAATCCTGCGAATGCTTGGACTGTTTTTATAGTACTTCGTGTACTGTCACAAAACTCTTACGAACAAAGGCTTTAAGGCTGTTAAATTTTTTTAAACTGACATAAAGCTGTAACATTTGTGTTGGCTTTGGGTTTAGAGGGTCTTGTAGCATTAAGGTTTAGTCGTAATCATTAAGGTAATTTGGGGTCTAAAGTTTTGCTGCTTTTAGCTTTGTTTTAATAGCACGCGAAGCTACTTACTTGCTTGAAAGCTCTTGGGTAGCATAGGCTTAGTTTATTATTGGGGTCTTTAAGGAGTTGTTATGGTTAAAGTAAATGGCTTAAAAGTTGATTCGGCTCTTTTTGAGCTTGTTAAAAGCATTACAGATGAGGCTGGTCTTTCTAGTGACGTGTTTTGGCAGTCTTTTGAAGCGATTGTTGCTGAGCTGGGTCCTCAAAATAAGGCGTTGCTTGCTGAGCGTGATGCCTTTCAAGAAAAGTTGGATGCTTGGTTTAAGGCGCAGCCTGAGGGTCAGTTAGATGTGGCTGCTCAAAAGCAGTTTTTGCTTGATATTGGCTATCTTTTGCCTGAGGGTGATGACTTTAAAATTGACGTTACTGAGGTTGACCCTGAAATTACGGTTGTTTCTGGCCCGCAGTTGGTTGTACCTGTACAGAATGCTCGCTTTGCGCTTAACGCTTCAAATGCGCGTTGGGGTAGTCTTTATGATGCGCTTTATGGCACAGATGTGATTAGTAATGAAGGGGGCGCAGAGGCAGGTAGTGCCTATAACCCTGTTCGGGGTGCCAAGGTAGTTGCTTTTGCTAAGGCTTTTTTAGATGAAGCCGTAGCTCTTAAAGAAGCTAAGTTTGCGGATGTGACTGGTTTTGAGGTCATGAATGGTGAGCTTAGTGTAGCCCTTAAGGGTACAAAGACAAGCTTAAAAGATGCCAGTCAGTTTGTGGGCTACACTGGTGAAGCTGGTAATCCTAGTAGCATTTTGCTTAAAAACAACGGTCTGCATATTGAGATTCAGATGGACGCAGAGCATCAAATTGGTGGAAGCGACCCTGCGCATATTAAAGACATTGTTTTAGAAGCAGCTATTACCACTATTCAAGATTTTGAAGATTCTGTTGCTGTGGTCGATGCAGAAGATAAAGTCTTGGTTTATAAGAATTGGTTAGGCTTAATAACAGGTGATTTAGAGGAAAGCTTTGAGAAGAACGGTAAGCTTATGACTCGCAAATTA
Organism: uncultured bacterium; assembly: GCA_964634665.1. Lineage (GTDB taxonomy): Bacteria > Deinococcota > Deinococci > Deinococcales > Trueperaceae > JAHEBB01. The sequence goes on from CAZWJZ010000155.1 coordinate 4,378, forward strand.
AATCCTGATAAGAGCTTTACAGCTAAGGATGGCAGCGAATTAAGCTTAGCAGGACGCAGCTTGTTATTTGCGCGTAATGTCGGCATTCATATGTACACAGATGCTGTTCTTTATAAAGATGAAGAAGTGCCTGAAGGTTTTTTAGATGCCATTATGACTGCGCTTATATCTAAAAAAGATGTTGCGAAGAAAAACGTGCTTAGCAACAGTCGCACGGGTAGTATTTATATAGTTAAACCCAAACAGCATGGCCCGAAAGAAGTTGCCTTTACCGTTAAGCTGTTTGAGCGGGTTGAGCAGGCTGTAGGCTTAGCAGAAAATACTATAAAAATTGGCATTATGGATGAAGAGCGACGTACTACTCTAAATCTAAAAGAATGCATACGTGCAGCTAAAAACCGAATTGTTTTTACCAATACAGGCTTTTTAGATAGAACAGGTGATGACATTCATACTGTTATGGAAGCAGGCCCTGTAGCACCTAAAGGTGAAATTAAGAATGCCGCTTGGATAACTGCTTATGAAGATTGGAATGTTGACATTGCCTTAGAAACAGGCATGCGAGGCAAAGCCCAAATTGGTAAAGGCATGTGGGCCAAACCTGACGCTATGAAAGAAATGCTAGACGCCAAAATTGGGCATCCCTTAGCAGGCGCAAGTACCGCTTGGGTACCTTCACCCACCGCAGCAACCTTGCACGCTATGCACTACCACAAAGTAAATGTAGCCAAACGTCAAGAAGAACTCGAGCTTCGTGAGCGTGCTAGTCTTGATGATTTGCTAACGCCTGCACTGTTAAGTCGTGCGTTAAGCCCTGAGGAAGTTCAGCAGGAGTTAGACAACAATATTCAGGGTACTTTGGGTTATGTTTCTCGTTGGATTGGTCAGGGTATTGGTTGTTCTAAAGTACCTGATATTAATAATGTGGGTCTTATGGAGGACCGTGCTACTTTGCGTATTTCTAGTCAGCATATTGCTAACTGGTTGCATCATGGTGTAACGACTGAAGCGCAAGTTATGGCTACCTTAGAAAAAATGGCTGCCGTGGTTGATGAGCAAAATAAACATGATGCTAACTACCATGCCATGACACCAAATACCAAAACAAGCCTTAGTTTTCTAGCAGCTAAAGACCTCATTTTTAAAGGTAGGGTCGAAGCAAACGGCTACACTGAAAATGTACTTCATAGCAAAAGGCGTGAGGCAAAAACAGGGTAAATAGAAAAGGTGTAAAATTCCAACTGCCTACTGACTAGTCTTCATTGAACAATGAGTGATGAGTAGAAAGTGGAAAGTAGAAGGTGGAAAATTACACCTTTCTACCAACTACCAAATGATGAGCAATGGTGATAAAACGCATTGCTCATCATCGTTTTATAAGGTCAACTTAAGATTTAGGTCTTGCCTTATTCATCTTTAAACAACAAGTACTTGGCCTCTAAAAAGCGCTTTGCAGTATAGCCATTAGCAAAGTAATGCAAAAAAACTTCACGTGCCTGCAAACGCCACTCGAGTGCTTCGGGGGCATTTGTTTGCATTAGGGTGAGTAGGCTTTTGGGTATTTCTACAGTAATGATGTCGTCTTTTAGGTTTAAGTTTTTTTCGAAACCCTCAGTTGTTTTTTTGAGTGCAGTAGCTAGGGTCGCTAGATTATTAATAGGCATTCTTGTTCTAGTTTCTTTTAGCTTGCGTACTTCTGGGTCTTGCAAAGGCCACCATGCTAGAAATCTGTCGGTAGGCATACCTCTATTTAGAGCGTCATCCATATGACCATAAATATTTACTTTATAGTGATTAGCGTAGGCTGCAAAATGCTCTAAGTTAAGACGTGCATTGGCGGCTTGCATGGGGTCATAAGTCCAACTAACCCAGTTAATGTCTCGTTCTAAGCACCAGTCTCGCTGGAACCATTTGAGCTGCCGCCCAAGACCTTTGCCTTGAAAGCTAGGGATGACAGCCATCATGTGTGAGTGCAGCCCGACACCCTCATCTGCAGCATGATTATGCTTAGCCAAAAAGCCATAAATAAAGCCAACTAACTGCCCTTCAAAAAAGGCACCTGCAATCAAACCCCCTGAGTAGTTCACAGCGTTCATGTGCGGTGCAGGCACAACACCATCATCCTCCATGCCCCAAGCAAACTTTTGAATATCTTCACAAAGCCTGATTTCTGTCATATCTTCTAAAAGGCGAATCTCAACCATGCAGTATTCTATTGCAGATAGGCTGTCATGTGCAGCAACTAAGCAAATTTTTACCCCTTTCACTTCAGTGAACAAAGCATGTCGCAAAACCCTATCTATCTGAGTTTAGTCCCCAAAGTCAGATTTACAAATTCTTTTTATAATCAAACGATAAAGCTAGTAATAGGCTTTTAAAACCCGCTGCATTTATGGTTAGATGAAGCACTTTGACACACACTCGAGCTGTTCTTCTTTTGGCTGTGGCTGCGTTACTTTTTAGTTCTGGTGGCCTAATGATTAAAGTGGTTGATTTAGGGCCTTTAAGTATTGTTGGGGCACGTGGCGCTATAACGGCCTTCGTGCTTTTTCTTTACATACAGAAGCCTAAGTTTACGTGGTCTGTTGCGCAAATAGGTGCAGCTCTTGGTATAGCGGGTGCACAACTTTTTTTTGTCTTGGCTACTAAGCAAACAACTGCGGCAAATGCTGTGTTCATTCAATTTACCGCGCCTATTTATGTTGCTCTTTTAGGCATTTGGCTTTTAAAAGAGCCTGTTAAGGCAATTGACTGGTTAAGTATTGTGCTGGTGTTTCTTGGCTTGGGTTTCTTTTTTGGGGGTAACTTAGACAGCTCGAGTTTGCTGGGTAACGTTAATGCGCTTATTAGTGGTGTGTCGCTTGCGTTTTTCTTTGTGTTTATGCGCATGCAAAAAGATGACTCGCCTATTGAGAGTATCTTGTTAGGTAACATGCTTTGTGCTTTGTGTTTACCAGCTTTGTTTACCGAAACACCTAGCTTAACAGATTGGGCTGGACTTGCGTTTCTTGGTCTTTTTCAAATGAGTATTCCTTTTATTATGCTGTCCATTAGCATTAAATACTTGCAAGCACTTGAAGCCATTGTCATACAAACTTTAGAGCCTATCTTTAACCCCATTTGGGTTTTCTTGGTTGTGGCTGAACGACCTTCACGCTTGGCACTCATAGGCTGTAGCATTGTCTTTTTTACGGTTACTTTAAGAACAATTTATGAAACTCGAGCTAGCACTCGAGTGCGTCGTTTAGCTGAATCTGGTGATAGTTAGCTAAGCTGACTCTCAAAGGTCAGAATTATGGATGTCACGAGGCATCCATAATTCGAGCTACTGTCACATAGAAATACCTAGCTGCCCTCTGGTCATTTGAAAGTCAACTGCTAATTCGTGAGCTAACTTAGGCTGGTTTTGCTTGCTGAGGGTTGCAACTATGAGGTCTAGCAGCTCGCTTGTGGCAGTTTCGTTTTGTAGTAGCGCATCAATGTTGCTATGACGTGCCGAAAGTGCTGCATCTGAGCAAACTTGCAATACCGGAATAAAAGGATGGGTTTGCAGTAGGTGCTCATGAATATGCGTAACAATAAGTTCTGTACCTGTTGCGCCTAAACCTGTCATGGTTTCAACCCAATGGTCAGTTGGGCTTTGCATGACATGCAAGCCTTCTTGGCTGGCAAATTGACCGTAAGCTAGGGTGGCTTCTAAAGCATCTAAACCCAATGCAGTTATAAACTCAGCTTGTCTTGTTAAAACCGACTCTGGCAATATAACACTTCCACCAGATCTAATAATTAGTTTTGTAAGTTCAGCATAAGCTCGAGCTACAAACTGAGGTAGTTCATGGGTTGCTGCTAGTGAAATTTTTAAGTGCATTTGTCGTGAACTGTTTTCAAGTTTAGTTTGTAATTTCTGTTCAAAATAAGCCTTTACTTTTTGGCTTACTTTATCTATACCCCCGTCTAGCTGTATGCTTGCCCAGCCAAACTGATCTTTATTCATACCTAAGTCTAAAAGCACGTTGCTCATGTAATCATTATGTGTTTTCTCGCAGCCATGCTCTAGCAGTAAGGCATGCTTTATAAAAGGATGCCTAAGGTAATTAATAAGCGTTTCGGTTTGCATGGTAGATGTTGGTCCACCTGAAACACCGCATCCTTCGGTGTGACTTAACGCCACAAAGCTTATGCCCTGATGGTTTTGATTTAACTCTTGGGCAATTTTTTGAGCAATCTGCCCTGAACACAGACTAGTAGGCAGTATTAACGCTAGTTGCTCTGTTGGAGCGTTCAAAGCAAGCTCGAGTGTTTCGTTAAGCTGCTTTTTATCTTGGACGTTTAAGGGTATAGCTTCACCTGAGGGTTTTTTTGCGTTAAGTAATTTGGCTAAACCAGTTTTGTTTTGTTGTTGCCAGTTGCGCCATAACTGAACTTGTGAGTGCTGAGCTTTTTCACCTACACTCTGTTCACCTGATGCTACCTTGCGGCATAGCTCTAGGGTTTCTTGACCAAGTTCCTCCATAGCTTGACCATCAAGATAGGCACCTGCATTGACATCCATATCGTTTTTTAGAAGCTCAAAGCGCTCAGTTGTTGTAACAAACTTTAGGGTGGGTACAAAAGGAAAATTGGTTATTGAGCCGTTACCTGTCACAAAGAAAATCATGTTGCAGCCACTTGCCACCTGCCCAGCTATGCTTTCAAGGTCGTTTCCAGGGCTATCCATAAAGAAAAAGCCAGCTTCTTTGTTACGCTCACCGTACTCAAGAACATCATCTAGGCGAACTTCAGGGTCTTTTTTGTTAGCCGCACCAATGGATTTAAGCACAATGTTATAAAGCCCACGTAGCTTGTTGCCACCTGAAGGGTTACCCTCTGCAGAAGTACCATGCCACGCAGCTCGAGCTTTAAAACGCTCTATGGTTGTTAAGAATTTTCTAGCAACTTTTAGACTGCTTACTTTTTGCAAAACGTAAGCTTCTGCACCTATAAGTTCATCGGTTTCAGCTAAATTTGCACTACCCCCATTGCGAATAACTTGCTTCGCAACATAACCTGCTAAAGGGTTACCTGATATGCCTGAAAAAGCGTCAGAACCACCGCACTGCAAAGCAATATTTAAATGCGCTAGCGAAACCGTTTCACGTTGGCACTGACTAGCAGACTCGAGCCATTCTTTGACTATGTTTTCAGCTTGCTCTAGGTCAGTGTTTATATCTTGATTTAAACTCATGAAGGCATGGGGAAGTTCGCTTAAAGGAAAGTCGTGTTTGCGCATGTAGGCTTCTAGTACTTCGTTATTTATAATTTCTGAACCATAGTCAACACTAAGTACGGCTGCTACGTTAGGGTGAACCATAAAGCCAGCTAGGGTTCTTAGTACCAGCTCGTAATTATTAGGCGGTGTTTTGCTGCCCCCTTCAGTATGCGCTATAGCCACAATGCCATCTATATTAGGGTAGCTTTGGTCTTTAAATTTGGCTTCTAGCGCTTTAACAAAACTACTTGTTAATGAGCTTGTACCTAACAAAACAATGGTATTTCTAGTACCTACGCCTCGCTTGCCAGAGCGTTTGTAACCTTCAAAGCTAAGCTGATCATTATAAAGACTAACTTGCTCAGCTGCCTTAAATTTCGCTTCATCAAGCTTATAGGGTTTAATGCTGTCTTCAAAATTAGCCTCTTCGGGTAACTCTAAAACCAAATCACGCGCCTTTAAGGTGCTTAATATACTTTCGTTTGCCACATACTCTGCAGGCTTAATAGCTCTTATAGCCAAGCCAAACGGTAAGCCCCAAGATAGCAAAGGCTGCCCTATTTCAATATCTTTAATAGCAAAGCGGTGCCCCTCAAGAATTGTACTGTTTAACTGCAACCTTTGTCCTTCATAGCTAAGTCTGGTACCAGACTCGAGCCTTTGGGTGGCTATGGCTACGTTATCTTGAGGGTCTGCAAGGCGGGCTACTTCATGGAAGGCTAGTTCTTGACTCATAAGCTTAAACCTCTACTTTTCAAATTCATCTTTCTCTTATCTTACCGCTCTTACAAGGTTTAGGTACGCAAGTTTCATCATTTCCCCCTCTGCAAAGCCCGATAGAGTAGCTAGATACCTTCCTGCCGGGACAAAAAATCGAGTCAGCTGAAGCAATAATCTTGTAGTT
>CAZWJZ010000156.1:0-10514 GCA_964634665.1 uncultured bacterium
TTTTGGGTTTCAGATGCACTAAGTTACTGCATAGAAGGTTTGCAAAATACTGAGTGGTTCTGTCCGTACGCTTCGCTCGATACTTAATGATTCTCGCTCTGCTCGGATAAATTTGCTTTTAGGCAAATTTACCATGGAGATACTCAAAAAAGAAGCAAAGCTAAGTTAGCTTTGCTTCTTTGAAGGATGGGCTATTGTAATTTACTTAGGGGCAAATGCTTGCGTCGAACCAAATCATGCGTCTCAAGTTGGGGTTGTTTAGTGCAGCATCTGTTATGCAAGTTCGCAGTTCTTCAGGTTGTAAATTTTGGCTTGAGGCCTCTAGATAGAGTGCTGCCATGCCTGTGGCAATAGGCGCAGCAAAAGATGAGCCTGTTATGCCTAAGTTTTCTGGTTGGCTTGCTGCGCTTGGGTCGCAACGAAAGCCTGTTGCTGTGTTTAGACATACATTGGTAGCAGGCGCAGCAAGCTCTGCTTTTCTTGTGTTAAAACCAGCTATTTGCCAAGTATTGTTTTCAAAGGCAGACGCGGCAACTGCAATTATGTTATCTAATGAGCCTGAAGCTAATGAGGAAGATGAATAATGTGCAGGGTAATGCGCAGGTGCATTTGGGCCATTACCATTTGATGTAACTACCGTTATGTCGGCTTCAACAGCTTTTAAAGCTCTTTCTAATACTGAGTTAGGTAGCGGACCACCCAAACTCATGTTTATGATGTCTTTAGTTGTATTGTTTTGAGCCGTTACGCTTAATTCTAAGAGGGTTTTGACAATCTCTGATGTGGGGCAGTTTCCTGCGGCGTTACAAACAATGCGTTCTTCTATGCTTGCGTCTGGCGCTATTAGATTAATAATCTCAGCAATATGCGTGTCATGACCTTCAAATATTAAATTGCCTGCATTATCTAGACATTCAAAATCATCATTAGCGCCAATGCCGCCACCAACAACAAATACATTGACTCCCTCTCCTGTTGCACCTGCATTGTGCGCACTAAGCGCGTTACTACTGGCAAGCAAATCGGCAGGTAACAGCATATCAAAGCCACTACCAGCAGCACGGTCAAGCCAGTCTGTGATTTGGTCACAGCTTGGGTCAAAACCCCGACCATTTCTAGGGTCAAGGCTCTGCACAGCATTTTTATCTACCCAAAGCTTAGGGTAGTCAAGGTTGGCAGTAAGTTGACTTATAGCTTGGGCTGTTCCTTTGCTATTAGACTCAAGCGTTAAATAGCACAGATTGCCAGCAGCAGCATCATCTACTTTTGTAAAGCCTAAACTAAGAACAGCAGTTTCAAAAGCAACACAATTAGCTGTTTGAGCCATAACCATGACTTCAGCTACTTCAACTGCGCCAAAGGGCTGATAATTACGGTTAATCTTAGTTCCCCCCGCAGTGACGGTCACTTTAACAAGCCCTCTATTTGCGTATTGATTCATTTCAGCAGCTGTCAAAGCTGCAGCATATTGGCTAGCAGTAATGCTATAAGGCGCTGAGAAATTAGCTAAGGCTGGCAAACTAGGCATAGCCGGTAAAGCAAACACAACTCTGTCACCTTGCTTATAAAAGTTACTAATGCTCTGTAAAGGACCAGAACCAATTCTGTACTGAACAGTAACTACAGAGCTAGCATTGATAGCACTATGATTCACCTGCACCTGCTCACCCCAAGCCACAGTTGTAATAGCTAGCGTTTCAAACTCGAGTTCAGTTAGCTCAGTCTGAAGGGTTGAGCAGGCACTTAGTAACGCTGTAATAAGTGTAATGCAGATAATTCGCATGTTGCCTCCTAATGCTTTTTTATGATTGTTGCTTTGTTTTTTCATGCTCCCGTCCTTTCGCAGTTTTGCTTACCTTAAGCTTATTAGTATCTATTATACTTGACGAACGTCGCAGTGACGTCGCAGTTTGCACGCGTCACACTTCTGCACACTAGAAGTTTAAAAGAGAGGTCTTAACAAGGTCTTAACAAGCACCAAAAAACGTGTTTAATGACTAATTTTTAGAACTATTATAGTCTTCTTGATTGCCTTTATTAACAATAAACGCCATAAGCAAATCTTTACTCGCTTTTAAGTCTGTAAGTTGCGACAAGGCATCTAACGCCTCATCCACTTTAGCTTGCCTAGCCACATAATTCTGCTTTTCATATAAACTACCCAGCTTACGAAAAAACTGCTGTGATCTCTCAAGATGATTGCCAAGCAAAGCAGACTCGAGCTTAGCTACTAACATTTTTTCGTAGTCACGTATAACGTAGTCATAATCGGTTTTGTTACCGCAGTCTTCTAGTAACTCTAAGGCTACTTCCATGCTGTCAATATCGCCTTCTAAAAAGGCTAGGTTAGCAAGGGCTATGGCTTGGTAGAGGTACTCACCTGCTTTGACTGCATAATCAATCGCTTTTAAATAGCTGCTTTTTGCTTTACTTTTTTCACCTTCATTTTGATAGACGTTACCAAGGTTAGAAAAGAGTCTGGTATGCCAATTTTGAGCTTCACCTTGTTCAATGAGGGGTTGCGCTTCTAAGTAATAAGCTTTAGCTTTTTCCCAGTTATTACGATCTGCCCAGAAAACACCAATGTTAAAGAGTATTTTGCCTCGTAGATCTTCATTTCCCCCAGCTTCTTCTAAGGCGCTTAGTGCATTTTCATAAGCTAACTCAACTTCTTGCAGTAGGCTTTCAGTTTTCTGGCCTTCTTCTGCTGCTAACACCGCCATTTGATCTAGGGTTGTAGCGTAATTATTTAAACTACCCACCCATCTCATTTTTTCACCTGTGGCATGAAACAAACTAGCAGCCTTTTTAAAGTGAGATGCTGCTGTTTGAAAAGCATCATCCGAAAAGGCTAAGTAACCCAAAGTATTATTTGCCGTTGCTTTAGCCCAGAGCCAATCAAGCCCACTTTTTAGGGCTTCTTTAGCAGCTTGTTCAGCCTCTTCACTTTTACCTGTTCGCCAGAACAACACGGATTTAAGAGCAGTAATATTAGGATTTGTTTTATCTAATCCTTTAACTAAAGCTAAAGACGCTTTAAACTGACCCAAACGCTCTAAGGCGTAGGCTTCAATAAAGCGAGCTTCCTCATCGGCTTCAGCATCTAGTACATCTTCAACTTTTCGCAGTTCAGCTAACAACTCAGCAGCTTTTGTATACTCGAGCTTATTCATGTGATCTTGGGCTTCTTTGCAGTAGGCTTTGCGTGCTCTAGTTAAGTCACCCATGCCCCCAAAGCCTTGGGTTTTGTCATAAATGCGTTTGTAAAGGCTGTAGGCTTGCTCGCTTGGGGTGTGTCTAGCTAGCTTTAGGAGTAAAGGCATACGCTCAGTTGGTCGTTCTTCTAGCCATGTTCTGGCCATATGTTGCGCTAAAATTTGGGTATCTGTGTCTAGTAAACCGTTCAGAATGAGTTCTTCGCGAGCTTCATCGGTTTCACTTAAGGTTAAACTAAGGGCATTCTTGACAATGGTTAGGTTGGGTTTATCTTGCAGCGCAAGGGCTAGAAAAACTTTTTGGCTTATCTCGCTTAGTTCTTCAAGATTTTCAGAAACATCATGCTCTAAATCATCTTCTAGCTCACTACCCGTTTGGCTTAACAGTTTATTCAGCCTATTCAGGGTACTAGGTTCTGGCTCTGGCGCTTCTTTAAGATGATAAGCCTGCTCAGCTAACTCTTTAGCACGCAGCAAATCACCCGCAGCAAAGTTCCCTTCAGCTAACTCGAGTATGACTTGTTGGGCTTTGCTGGCGTAGTATTCGCGGCGCTCTAAAATCCATTCTTGAATGTCTGAGTGTACATCTAGCTTGCTTAAGTTCTGACCTAAATCATTTAGAAAAGGGCCTTTGTATAAACTTAAAGCAACCTCATTATTATTTTCTTTGATGGCTTTTATAAATAGTTCTGCGTCGGTTGTAGCCTGACTCGGTAAGGGGTCTAAGCCTGACTCGTAACTAAAAACCTCACTGGCATCACTTTTTTTGAATTGTGACAATACAACAGAGAGTTTCGCTAGTTTTTTCTGCACAGTTTTTTGGGGGTCGTCACCATCATCTGACCAGAATAAATCAGCGAGTTTACGTCTTGCTTGTGGCCCTTCAATACTTAGGTACGCTAAAATGAGCAAGGGTTTAGGTCGTGAAAATTCACTTTGTTCAAGCTTAAGTTTCGCAAAGACATTGAGCTGCACAGTCTTAGTTTAGCGTATTCACTCATTTTTTGGTTTCAGATGTCACGACAGTAAGCCCACTCAAAACACCTGACTCTCAATCACCTGACCCAGCTCAATGTCGACAACAGCATAAAAACCTTTGCCACTCGAGCTAAACTCAACACCCCAAATACTGTCTGACTGTTTATCAGCATAAGTCACCCAGTCATAAACACCTTCAAGTGCTTCAGATAATCCTTCTGCCTGATAAGCTAAGCCAATCGCCAAATTCCGTTCAAGCTCGAGTGCTTCGTATTCGCCAAAGGCTTCTGGGTCATAAATTTCATCTATGAAAAATTTATTGTTGTCTTCCCAAAAGCTAATGCTTAGGCTTTGTATGTTTTTCCAGAAGTGCATTTCCCAGTTTTGTTCCCATTTGTTAAATGTGACTTCGTAATCCCAGTCATCTGCGTCTCCTAAAATCGCTAGGACTTCAGGGTTATTAAAAACGAGTTTTTCTATTTTTGCTTTGCCTGCTTCAAAGGCTTCTGGTTTGAGTTCTTTTAGCAAATAAACTTCGTAAAGTTCATTGTTTTCAAAGTCAATGTGAGCGTTGCCTATCCATTCGTCAGCATCATAGAAGTCGACATGCCATTGTGTTTCACTGTCAGCGTATACGCCTGCTGTCCAGTTGGGGTAGTCGTTGAGAAAGTCGATGATTTCTTTATCTCTAATGATGCGTTCTATGGCTTTTTGAGCATCTGTTTCTAGATTCTTAAACTCTTCAGATTTTAAAAAGTCTTTTGAGAGTGCAAAGGCAGCACTCAAAAAAATCATTAAACTTATTATAATTACAACCTTGTTTCGTGTTGCTTTTAGTAATTGTGTACTTATCATATTGGGGCTCCTTTAGCTTTAAGCGTTATAAGCTAAGTCTTGGCTTAACAATGCCAAGCGGTTTTACACTGTGCTTAGGAAAAATTTGATTTAGTTCAGGGTTGAGTAAACGCCCTGTTATAATTTCAGAAAGAACATCACGGTAATCTATGGTTATAGCAAGGTCGCCATCTGCTAAAGCCGACCTCTCTAAGCTTGGCCAGTCTGTGTGCACTTGTCCCCCGTTAATACCACCACCCATAACAAACATAACGTTGCCGTGCCCGTGGTCTGTACCTGAGCTAGCATTTTCGGCTAAGGTTCGTCCAAATTCACTCATAGTGACAACGCTTATATTTTGCATATAATCACTTAAGTCACTGTAAAACGCGTGTAAACCTTGGCTGAGTTCTGTTAATAAAGTATTAAATTCACCATCAAGTGTGCCTTGACCCTCATGCGTATCCCATCCGCCTAGATCTATACTAGCAACCTCTAAACCCACATCTGCTTTAATGAGTTGCGCTATTTGCTTTAAGCCCAAACCAAACTCAGTATCAGGATAATTTGCTGTTGTAACGTAACCCCTCGCATCTAAATCTTGCAGTAACTCTACAGTGTCAAACACCAGTTTTGCTTGACTACTCAAAGGGTCTATCTTCTCTTCAACATCTATTTGATAAAGACTAGCTAAAGCTGCCTGTAACTTAGCAAGCTCACTCTCTCGGCCTTTAAAATGAAAGTTCGCAATTGACTTTATAGCAAGCGGTGTTACGGGGCCGCGTAATGACTGCGCCACCATAGCGCCCATACCAACAGCTCTAAAAGGTGAGTTATTTTGCCAAGCAGCACTCTTTAAATGCCGACCTAACCAACCTGTCCCAATCGTTTTTTCACCCGGTGTACCGTACTCCATAAATTGCATGGCATCAAAGTGACTACGACTATCATCAGGCGAACCTGTCGCATGAATAATGCCAAAAGCACCCTCATCATAAAGTTCTTTTAAAGAAGCCATAGCAGGATGAAGCGCAAAACGATCATCTAGCAAAACAAGGTTTTGCTCAGCAATAGCTTGCGTCGGGCGAGCATCGTAGTAATTACCGCCTTCAAAATAAGGTACAACGGCACTAAGACCATCCATACCCCCTCGCAAGAAAATATTAACCAAGACATCACCTGGTGCCTTATTTAGCTCATTAGCAAACGCTAAGCTGGGCATCCAACTAGGAAACAAAGACTTACTCGCACCAATCACCCCCAGTGCTGTACCTGACTTTAAAAATTGTCTTCTATTAAGCTGCATAGTTACCTCCAAACAGACTGAAACGAACAAACCAAAAGCTAAAAATAATCATGACTAGCGCCACTGAAACTCAGGCGAAGACAACATAAGACCAAAAAGCCCCATCAATTTACGCCCCCTCAAAAACGCAGTAGCAGGCTCACTAGGCCCTGCCCCTTCAGAAGCGTAAGCAACAAAAGGCTCGAGTTGCTCTTGGCTTAAGACAATGCCAAAAACTTGTTTACTGACTTCTTCAACCAGTTCACCTATAGTGTTGGTTTGAGCTACTTGCTCGTGTAGGTTGCTCCTAAAATTCCAGTTTTCTAAACTACTGTTCGCTTCATGCGTGAGTTTGTTAGCTAAATTCCAGCGAGCCAGCAAACTATTGGTACCCATCCATGCACCAGCAGATTCTGGGTAGCCGTTAGGTGGCTCCCAAGCATAAGGAATCTGCCCTAACTCTTCTAAGCTTTCACGCGTCCCCCAAAACTCAAGTATTTCAGTACCAGTTACACGACTGGCTGCCACAAAGTAATCTAAGGGGCGTCGTAATTTTTGTCCTTGGGAGGCAAAAAAGGCAGCTGATAAAAACAAGCTTCTTAAGACGGGTTTGAGTTCACCTTTGTTTTCTTGCCATACAGTTACTAACTGATCAATGAGTTCCGGTTGAGGCTTGTCACTCACAAACTTTTGGCAAAGCTTTGTGCATATAAACCTCGCTGTGCTTGGATGTTCAGCCAAAATGCTAATAATGCTCAGGCCATCTTCAATACCACGACCTGCGGGTAAGTGATAACCCAAAACAGTTTTAGCTTCGGCATCATGCATGTCAGCGTTGAAGTAAAAACCTGTCTCACTACGATTATGAACCGTCCAACCTGTAAACGCTCGAGCAACTTCTTCAACATCACGTTCGTTGTAACCACCATCTACCCCTAACGTGTGTAACTCCATGAGTTCCCTTGCATAATTTTCGTTCGGGTCTTCTTTGTAACTATAGGCGTTGTCTAGGTAGTAAAGCATGGCTGGGCTTTTGGCCGTTGCAAGTAAAAGATGCCGAAAATTACCAAAGGCATGCTCACGAATATCCTGCTGTAACAAAATGACATTTGCAGGTGAGTCAATAGAACTAGGTACATTAAAATGATCAGTCCAAAATTCACTCACGCGTTCTAAAAGTTGCTTTTTACTATAAATAGCTCTTAGCAAAAAACCTTGTAATAACGACTTATACGCCCTATCTTCACTATTAGTAAGCGAGTAAAGGGTTTGCCTATCCATGCTTAAGGCAGGCAGCAAACTCAGGCGCTTATCGGCATCATCATCACTCAAAAACTCAGGGTTTAGCTGCTCATCCAGATAAGCCTCTAACCCTATTTCTTTAAGGTAGCTAAGCTCTTCAGGTTGCACACTATAAGCAATACGATTCAAAAAATGAACCTCACGCGTTAAGTTTTTAAGAGCTCGAGCTTGACCCCATTGTACTTGCATAGTGCTTAAGGCGAGACCACTTAGAGCCGCTTGCTTAAAAAATCTTCGTCTTGACAGCTGCACAGATTTCCTTTCGTGCTTACAAGCTAGTTAAATGCATCGTGCTTAGCTTAGTTAGAAAAAATAACACCATGACTAAGCTACGGCTTTAGTAATAGCTTAAAGAAAAGTTTGATTAGTAACTAGGTCTCTGGGATGAGTGGTCAGCAAAGTGCGACAAGTGGTTTATGGTTTAATACAAAAAGGAGAATACTTTATGACCTCGTGGCAGCAAGAAATTATTGATTTACATGTTTTTTTTGAAGACTGGCTGGGTGCCAAAATCAGCAAAACCCCTGAAAACTATGCACGGTGTGAAGCATCTTTAGCGCGCAACTTTTGCATTATTAACCCAAGTGGAACCCTAAGCCACCAAGAACCCCTCTTAAAAGCGCTTTACTCAGGGCATGGCAGTAAAGAAAACCTTATTATTACCATTAAAAACCCAAGCCTGCATTACGAAACAAGTGACTCTCTTGTAGCAACTTATGAAGAGTGGCAAAGTTACAAAGACACCAATACAGCAAGACTAAGCACCGTTGTTTTTAGCAAAACCCCCAGCGCACACAATGGTCTTTTATGGCAGCATGTTCACGAAACATGGCTCACTGACAAGCTTTAGATGAGCGTACTAATCAACAAGCTTTATTTGCGCTTTTACTGAACTCGCAGGCATATTCACAGCAAAATCAAACGCCTCAATACTATCTTTAAACTTAAAGCCATCTGTAATTAGGGGTTTAACATTTAACTTACCACTCTCCATTAACGCTAAAGCTCTAGGGTAAACATGCGCATAACGAAAGACATTCTCAATACGAGCTTCTTTAATTTGTGCCTGAGCAACATCAAAAGCAACAGGTGAAAGAGGAATACCTACATAGACAACTGTTCCCCCTGGTTTTAAAGGTTCAAACACAGATGCTGCCGCTCTTTCATTACCACTACACTCAAACACAACATCGGCACCCCAATCACCCGTCACAGCTTTAACCACCTCAACTAAGCTCTCTTCTTTAATATTTACGGGTCTTATAGGACCTAAGTTTGAGGCAAGCTCGAGTTTTTCTTGTTGTATGTCTGTCAGTATAATTTGGCTGCATCCGCCTGCTAAGGCTGCTAAGGCTGTAAGTATGCCTATGGGGCCTGCGCCCATAACAACAGCTACATCTCCAGGTTTAATTTGGGCTTTGTTGGCTGCGTGCATTCCTACCGCGAGGGGTTCCACCATGGCGCCTTCTGCGTAAGAAACGTTTTCTGGTAATTTAAACGTAAATGCTGCAGGATGCACAACGCTTGGCCGTAACACACCATGAATGGGTGGTGTTGCCCAGAATCGAACGGCGGGGTCTAGGTTATATATTCCTAGTTGCGTAGCGCGACTGTTTGGGTCGGGTATACCGGGCTCCATGCAAACTCTGTCACCCACTTTTAAATGGCTAACTTTATCACCTAGTTCGGTAATGGTTCCTGATGCTTCATGGCCTAAAATCATGGGCTCTTTGACAATAAAGGGTCCTATCGCACCATGCGTGTAGTAGTGAACATCGCTACCACAAACCCCTACAGTATGAATGTCAATTCGAACGTCAAATGCACCTAGATTTTCATCAACCTTAATATCACGAATGTTTAGAACATCTTTTTTTTCTAGTACAAGTGCTTCCATAAGCTATTCCTTTTCAAGAGAGGGTAGAGAGCAGTAAGAACTAAGAAGGAAATGTCCAACTACTTTCTACTGACCTCTTTCCA
This sequence comes from uncultured bacterium, assembly GCA_964634665.1. GTDB lineage: Bacteria > Deinococcota > Deinococci > Deinococcales > Trueperaceae > JAHEBB01. Next base: position 9,595 of record CAZWJZ010000156.1, read on the forward strand.
CTCATTGCTAATTGCTTTCCACTTATTGCTAATTGCTTCTTACCAAGAGGTATAACCACCATCAACCACAAGGTCAGTCCCTGTCGCATACTTTGCTGCGTCTGACGCTAAGTACCAGACGGCATGGGCAACGTCACTGGGTTCACCAAAGTGTCCCATAGGGGTCATTTCTGCCCACCGGTTTTTCCAATCAGGTTTTAGCTCAAGAACGCCTTTTACAAGATCGGTAGCTATATAGCCTGGAGAAACACAATTAACCCTTACTCCACGTTTTGCCCACTCAGCCGCAAATGATTTTGTCAGCATAATCACAGCTGCTTTTGAGATATTGTACGGCGCTTGGGGTTGAGGGTCATTAACAATATGCCCTGACATTGAAGCAATATTTACAATGCTTCCCGAGCCACGCTCGAGCATCTTTTTACCTATATCGCGGCAGCACCAAAAAACCCCATCTAGATTAATGCCTATAACGCGTCGCCACTCATCATCCGGCGTTTCTTCTACCGGCATATTACCTGATACACCTGCGTTATTTACAAGAATATCTATATGTTTAACCTTGCTATAAACGGTTTCGGTCATCGCTTTGACACTTGCAGAGCTTGCCACATCTACTTCAACCAAGAAGCTATTACGACCTAAAGCCTTGATTTCATCAACCGCATCTTGTCCTGTTGTGGCGTTAAACTCTGCCACAATAATATCTGCGCCAGCATGGGCCAATACTCGAGCGATTTCTCGGCCAATACCTTGACCAGCGCCTGTCACTAAGGCTGTTTTAGCTGTTAAATCCATTTGGTTTTTCATGCGTTCTCCTCTTTAATTATTGTACTAACCATCCGCCGTCAATCTTGAGCGTGTCACCTGTTATCATGGCGGCTTCTTTTGAAGCTAAATAAACAACTGCGGCTGCAACT
>CAZWJZ010000157.1:0-10479 GCA_964634665.1 uncultured bacterium
AGTCACGTAAAACAGCAAATGACCCTGGTTTATTAATGTCACTAGGCAACGCCTCAAGTGGCGGCGTTTTAACATCAAACGACGCTAAAGTAGCTAAGTCAACAGGCAAGTCTAGCGTTGGCGGACGCGTATCGGGTGGAATGAGGAGTAATTTTTTCACTTAGGACCTTCTTTTGGTGTGGTTAAGGCTTGAGTGTGCCTTTGGGCTAAGGTAAACTAAAAAATAAATTGCTATAAATAACTTTATCTAAAGTTGCTGGTTCGTACTGTATTCTTCATCTAAAGCTCCAGCCAAACATTAACTCAGCATCTAAAGGCACAAAAGTGCTCTTTTGAAAGGATTAAATATGCGTAAAGCCGTTATTTTCTTACTCCTACTTAGTTTAGCTTCACTTACCATTGCACAGGAGGCTAGCCCTGACGATTTAGCTCAACAGGTCGCTCAGCTAACTGAACGCCTGAACGCCAGCCAAGCACGCAGTGCCCAACTTGCAGAGCAGCGCACTAGTTTAGAAGCACGATTAAGAATGCTTAGGGCAGAATTAACTGCAGCTAGCGGAGCCACAGAAGACCTAGCCCAAGTACAAGCACAACTTCAAGCCAGAAACACTCGTGTAGCAGAATTAGCGGTTCGCATAACTGATTTAGAATCACAATTATCATCTACCATGATGACCCCTGCGCCTGCCGCGGAGATGGACAGCGAAGCGATAGCAGCCTTAGAAGCACAACTTCAAGTCAGAAATACTCGAGTAGCAGAATTAGCGGTTCGCATAACTGACCTAGAGTCACAACAAATGGCTATGCAATCACTCAGTGATCAAGTTGCCCAATTACAAGAAGAAAACCAAGCCCTACAATTGCAACTCAGCCAAGATACCAGCACAGAATCTGCAGCTGCGCCAGCAACAGAAGGCAGCACAAGCTATATCGTTGTTGAAGGCGACACCCTTTCGGACATAGCCGAAGCAATTTATGGAAATGATGGTTTATGGCCACTCATAGCCGAAGCAAACGGCATTGCTTTAGAAGATGCGGGTGCCATTGCGCCAGGAACGCTACTTGTTATACCTGCACAATAAAGACAAAAGCTAAAAATAAAAGAGCCGCTCGATGTACTCGAGCGGCTTCTTGAACTAAGCTCAGACCCCCTTAGTCTTATGACACGATTAAATCAGTTTAGTTTTAATTTTTGTGCTTCTGAATAGCTTCAGGCCAAACCAAATCAATACCCAAAGACTTATTAAGTAAGTTTTGAAAAGCAGCTAACTTCTCTGCCTTATTACGAATCTGCCTAGCGCTTGCCTTAGTTTTTAAACTATAAGCCGCCAAAGCACCCGCAACTTCACCAATTACCCACTCAACAGGATGCAACCTGTAACAGCCATTTGTAATATGCGTTGAACCTATATTCTTACAAGCAGGCAACAAATTCTCAACACGCACAGGAATAAGTGACCCTAAAGGAAGCTGAAACGGGTAACTACTCACATCCACATAATTACGCCCCGCACTACTCGGATGCAAATCAATACGATAACTCCCAAGCCCCACCGTATCTGTAAACTGCTCAGCTGTACTCAGCCTGCCACGTTGCTCAACCCCCACATGCTCCTCTAAAATCGTAAACTCAGCCTTTATACGCCTAGACTCCCGAATATAAACAGACTTCGCTAAGCCATCTTTGGTAGCAAGCAAATCTTTACGCAACCTCAACTCAGGGTAACCCACGCCACCATCATGCCTTGGCGCTTCGGTTTGCATCCAATACAAAAAAGAAAGACTCAAGTCTTTAGCTGCCTGAATATGCCTTTGCTTCTCAGCCTCAGGCACACCAAGCAACGGCCCTAAGTGATAGCCCACCTGAGGCCAATTCACCAAACTAATATCAGACTCAAAAAAACCCTTCCTAAACTGCTCCTTAGCAACAGCCCGACGATACGTCCAGAGATTACGCTGCAAATCACCCTGATTAGGCAACTCACTCTCAAAAAGCCCAAGATGCCGCTTCTTAAGCGAAACAGGATTCACATCAAACCAACTAAACTGCCTGTCAGGCCAAAAAGGCACACTATAATACCGCCAAAAATCATACGCATCAGGCTTCTCAATCGTATGGTTCTCAGCCTCAAGAAACTCAAGCGCAAAACAACTCGTAAAAGACTGCTGATCTAAAGGATTTGCAACTTCAGAAGCATGCAACTCACCCGTATGCTGCTGACTTTCAGCGCCAATAACATGCTCAACCTCAGCCAGCTCCAGCAAATCACCTAACTCAGTTGCATCTAGCAGCCAATCAGCTGACACACAAAGCTGCTCTTGAGTTTTGACACACTCGAGCGTAACTGCCTTCACATAATCACCTTCAAGCTCAACACTAACAGGCTTATGATTCAAAAAAACCTGAAGCTGACCACTCGAGCGGTAAGGTGCAAGCATGCCCTCAATAACCGCCAGCGCTACTCTGGGCTCATGACACAAACGACTCACAAAGCCATAACCCGGATTAAAATACTTAACAGCTCGAGCTTTTCTAGTTAAAGGATAATGCTTTTTGTAGTAACTCCTGATAGCTTGCCTGAACTGCCTATAAGTTTTGCTAGACCCCATAGTTTCAATCCACGCATGCTCATCAGGCGGAACAGCCTGAGCACTAAACTGCCCACCCAGCCAATCTGTTTCTTCACTTAAAATAACCTTTGCACCAAGCTTCAAGGCAGACAGTGCAGCCGCAACACCACCCGTGCCACCCCCAACAATGACTACCTCTGTTGTTAACGATTCACTCACTGTTTAACTGTGGTATTGACTAGGCTTATTCTCCAACCTTGTTAACCAGTAATGCACGTCAAAGTTGTCATCTCCAGTTAAGAAGCGCCATTGTTTGACACGGTTTACTATTTCTAGGCGTCCGCTGGCAGTTTCGAACCATGGTTCTGACTTACTTAAGATGTCTTGAATGTCGTTTTCATCTCGTTTGCCTGCAAATATTTCTTTGGGCTCTGCGTAATTTTCGGTTAAATCATCCGTATTCCATAGGCGTTGTTGTTTAACTTGTGGGTTAAGGCGTACTTTAAACATGTAGCGTCGTTGATTGGTTTGGTTTTGGCGTCCGCAGTGCCAAATACCGTGATGCAACACTAAGATGCTGCCTGCTTTACAAACCATGGGTATTTGCCCGAGCATGTTTTGATAGCGCGCAATATCCATTTCGTTGACTTTGCGGTATTGACTGCCGGGTAGCAAGAGGGTGCCGCCCATTTCTAAAGGTAAGTCATGCGGGAAGTACATGATTTGAATATCAAAATCTAAACGCGTATCAATGATTGAGTCAGCATGCATGCCTTGCGCTTTGCCTTCATTGGGTTCACGTACATGCACGGCATCATGGTCAAAAAGAGGATCTTCACCCACCAAACTAGTAATTAGACCCTGAATTTCGGGAAGCTCGAGTAATTGTTTTATGGCTGAGCCTTGGTAGCATTGGGATAGGGGTGTGCCTGCGGGTGCACCTTTTATGCTGCCGGCATCTATTTCTGCCATGATGGCTTGGTTTAGTTCAGTGGGTACAAGCTCATCAAAACGAAGGTAGCCTTGGGCGACAAATTGTGCCATTTGTATAGAGTTGAGTAAGTATTTTTTATCCATTGTGTGTCCTCCTGAAAGGGTTTGATTTAAGCTTATTTGAGCTTTTTGCTTAGCTTTCTACAATTTGTTCAAAAATAAATTCATACTTCATAAAGGATGTGCTGTATTCCTCACCGGGGTAGGGGGGGATGAGCTGTGGGAACTGTATGACCCGCCAGCCATCTTTTAAGGCGTCTAAGCCTGTTTCGTAGGGTGCTTCGAGACTGTCACCGGTCGTGTGGGCATTTTGACCTGTGCCGTCATAGATAGCCCAGCCTTTAACGTCACTATCTAAAGCGGAGGTTGAAAGGTAAAGAACAAGTACTTTTTGCCGCTTGCTTTGCTGCATGCTGTGCTCCTTATTGAAAACTATTCTGTCTAAAGAAGCATAGTATATCTGAAATTGCGTTGTCTCATATTAAATAAGTTGCTCTCTTAACGCTACACTGGTAAGAATGAGAAGTAGAAAATATGGTTTTGGTTATTTTGTCTTTCTTTTCTTAATTAGTTCAGGCTTTTTGCTAGTGTTTGTGTTTGGTGCTGACCAGTTTTGTCGTAATGATATTGCTAAGCGTTTACCTTTTTACCCTAATGCTGAGCTGGTTTTTCAAGAAAAAGATTTACTTCGTTACCGAGCTGCTGGTACAACGAACATGGTTTTTCACTCAACGGATGACCCTGAGGTTGTGCAGCAGTGGTATAGAGATTTAAATCTTGAGCAGTTAGATCAAGGCATTTTGCGTGGCTTTGCTGATATTTCTCGTCGTTCTGAAGCTAACCCTGATGGAGGCACCACTATTTATTATAGTACTGCTTGTGGAACTTAGCTCTTTTTAAATGATAAACTCAGCTGACTAATTAATTTAAGTAGCAAGCTTTGTTTGTCAACGCTAACTAAAAGATTCTTTTAGCTTCGCTTTAGCTTTTGCTACTAAAAGATAAGGTGATGATATGGATCAGCAAGCCGTACGTGGAGATGAAGCGCTCATTCGTGAAACCAAACGCAAACTGCGTGCCCAACTACCTAACTTAGAAGCAGTCTGGAAAGACGTTGAAGAGGCCGTTAAAACAAGGGCAGCTGAAATAAAAGCACTTGGTTCAGCCGCTATACCCGAAATTCATATTTCAGATATTAATAGCAATAAAGCAAATACCGATGAGATTAAAAATAAAATTAAAGAAGCTGGTGTTGTAGTCATAAGGGGTGTAGCTGAGCAAGCAGAAGTAGCTGAGTGGAATGACGCAATTGCTGATTACATTCACTCTAACGACTACATAAACGTGGCTTCAAATGACAACATAAAGCAGTACTTTGCTGGCCTAGACGCCCAAAAACCCCAAATGTTTGATGTCTACTGGTCAGAAGCTCAAATCAAAGCACGTCAGCACCCCAATTTAAAAGTGGCAAGAGATTACATAAATAGCTTGTGGCGTTATAAAGATGACTCAAAATGGTTTTTTGACCCTAAGCAACAAATTGACTACTGTGATCGGGTAAGAATGCGTCAACCCGGTGATAATACACTAGGTTTGTCACCTCATTTAGATGCAGGTTCAATAGAGCGTTGGGTGCAAGACGGCTATCAGAATGTTTACGCAAACATCTTCTCAGGAAACTGGCAAAAGCATGATGCGTTTGATGGTGAGCACCGCGTTGTGGCTGAAGAATTTCCTGCACCCAACGTAAGTACCTCTTTTAGAACCTACCAAGGCTGGACTGCCCTAACCAAACAAGGCAAAGGTGACGGCACGCTGCAAGTTATACCCATGATAAAAGAAAGCATTGCGTATCTTTTACTAAGACCCTTACTAGAAGATGTTGCAGAGGATGACCTTTGTGGCGCACTCAGAGCCAAAAGCCTACCCATAAGTAAAGAGTGGCATGCAAGTCTTATGGAAGGGCTTATATCTATACCCACTGTAGAAGCCGGTGACACGGTCTGGTGGCACCCAGATATTGTTCACGCTGTAGAAAATGAGCATAACGGTAAGGGGTACAGTAATGTCTTTTTTATAGGCTCAGCACCCTTATGCGAAAAAAATGCAAGATATATAAAGCGACAAAAAGAACACTTCTTAGTCGGAAAAACACCGCCCGACTTTGCCCAAAATGACATAGAAGTAGGCTTTAAGAATAAAGCAAATGAAGCTAGCTTAAGTGCCATAGGTCGCTCACAAATGGGCTTTGAAGCTTGGACAGCTGATGATGGTGACGCAGCACATCAAGCTTTTTTAGATAAATCATCAGCCTTGCTAGATAGTTAAAAAGAATCTCCTAAGAACTCGAGCGTAAATACAAGCTCGAGTTCTTAGGAGATTCTGCTGGGAGTTTTGAGTGTCAAAGTTAGATGTAAAACCTGCTCTTAAGGTTGTGAAGCGACCTTGGGGTTATTTTAAGCAATACGCAAGCAATGAAGAAGCAACGGTGAGCCTCATGACGGTGAAAGAAGGTCAGCGGCTTAGTTTACAGTGCCACTCAAAACGAGCGGAACTCTGGATCGTACTTGATGACGGTGCTGAAATTCAGATTGGTGACAAGATAATACACCCAGAAGCAGGAGATGAACTTTGGATTCCTGTGGGTGAGAAACATAGATTAGGGAGTGTGTCGGGGGAAGTTCGTGTTTTAGAAGTAGCTTTTGGTGATTGGCAACAAGAAGACATAAAACGCTTTGAAGATGATTATGCTAGACCTAATGAAGGTGAATAGGTCTAAGAAATCAAAAGCCGTGTTATTGCTAGGCAAAAGCAAAAATCAGAGCTTAACTAAGTCATGAAGAATAAGGATGTGCATTTGAAGCCTTATGACATTATAACTGTGGGTAGTTTTGTGGTGGGCTTAACCGTACGCTTACCTCGTATGCCTCACGCAGGGGAATCACTGGTTGCTGATTTGTTTGACATGGGTCCAGGTGGAAAAGGCACAAATTTAGCTGTAGCAGCAGCAAGGCAAGGCGCAAAACTAGGCATGATTGTTAGAGTGGGAGAAGATCAGTTTGCTGAGATGGCTTTTGAGCTTTACAAAAAAGAAGGTATTTCTACAGAATATGTACTTAGAACAAGAGGCGAACCCACCGCAGTAGGGCTTGTTTACTTGCAGCATTCAGGTGAAAACACCATAGGTTTTTATAGGGGTGCCAATTGGCTTTTAAGCCCAACTGATATTATAAACGCAAAGCATTTATTTGAAAAAAGCAAATTACTGGCAACCCAATTTGAGGTTCCAGATGAAACCCTCTTACAAGCGCTAAGGCTTGCTAAAGAGCATAATCTCCTGACACTACTTAACCCAGCACCCGCGCGCCTTGTGAGTAAAGAGCTTTTACAGGTAGATTACTTAACACCTAACGAAGGCGAAGCAAAACTGCTTCTTGGACTCGAGCCAGATGCTTTCATTGAACCTAAAGAGCTGGTTAAAGCTTTGTTAAAGCTTGGCCCTAAAACTGTAATTATTACCTTAGGTGATAAAGGTTGCATATACGCCTCACAAGGGGAACCTGCTAGACGTATCGCTGCACATAAGGTAAATGTCGTAGATACAGTGGGTGCAGGTGATGCCTTTAATGGAGGATTAGCTGCTGCATTAGCAAAAGGCTCGAGTTTAGAACTTGCCCTTCGTCAAGCCATGATTACGGCGGCACTGTCAGTGACCAAACTGGGTTCTATTGAGGGTTTGCCTAGTCAGCAAGAAGTAGAAGAACACGCTCGGCTATAGTTTTATTTCAACGCGTTGTTTTGCTTCGGAGCTTTCTACTGCGCCTAAAACCATGGCCAAGCTGTTTAGGTTATCAGTACAAATGGTTTCGGGTTCTTTGCCTGCTAGTAGTGCATTTACAAAAGCTCGTAGGGCACCCTGATGACCTGATTCAAAACTTTCATTTTGAACGAGTGGAACGTTTATAGATGTATAGCTTGAGGTAAAGCCTGAAGCATCTTCGATGATTTCAGCTTTAAAGCCTTGTGCGCCATCCCAAGAGACACTGCCTTTGGTACCAATAATACGCCACTCACTTTCCCAAGTGGTACGTAAACCCTCAGCGCACCAGCTACCACGGTAATTAAAGACAAGCCCGCCTGACATTTCAAAAATGGCAATGGCAGAGGCATCTTGGTCATACCAAGAAGCTTTCGGGTTCCACTCATGACAGTAAACCGCTTCAGGTTTAGCATTGATCAGAAAACGGGCGGCATCAAAGGTATGAATTGCCATGTCTTTAATAAGAATATGCTGCATATGATCACGAAAGCCACCAAAGCGCGCGCCAATAAAAAAATCAGCAGCAATTGTTGTAATGTCACCTAAAACACCCGTATTTAAAAAAGCTTTTAAAGCCTGAATGTTAGGGTCATAACGCCGATTTTGCATAACGGCATAAACACGATTAGCTTTTTTGGCTGCCGCAATCATCTGCTTAGCCTCAGCAAAAGAATCCGCCATGGGCTTCTCACCAAAAACATGACAACCAGCCGCTAAAGCGCTAAGGGTGACTTCAAAATGCGCCTGCGGAACCGTGCAATCAAAGACCACATCAGGCTTAAGCTCAGCCAGCATAGCAGCAAGACTCGAGCCTGTAAGAAGATCAAGCTTAAACTGCTCAGCTCGAGCTTTAGCGAGGGATTCATCTAGGTCAACTAAGCCTAATAGGATGACTTCTTTTATGGCACTAAGGGCTTTTAGCCATGCTTGACTAATGCTGCCACAACCAACCAAAACTGCCTTCATAAGGCGTTTACATGTTTTGTTATTGAGATGGAAAAGCTTTTCATAGTTAGATACGCTCCAGTACAAAATAAAAACCAGGATTCCAAGCTTGACAAACCAAATAAAGCTGATTCTGATGAATATGCCAAACCACATTATGTAAATGCTGCACGCGCTCGAGCCCTAAGTCTTCTTTAGGTCTAATAATAGATAAGACTTCATGACTTTCCCCGTCTAAAATATAAATGGGTGCAGGTGCGCCCTCGATGGGGTCTTTAAGACTGCCAATAACGGCTAGCCATTTCTCATTATGAAACACATAATCTATGCCGCAAGGCCAAGCACCTTTGGGTAAAGAAAAAGACGCTACAAAAGCACCTTCACTATGATGCATTTGTAATCTTGAATAAGGCCTATCTGCAATGACGACATGATGATTCGGGTGTTTAGTTATGCCATGTGCCGTTGTGAACTTACCATTCTCCGTTGCACTATCGGTCGGGCCTCCCCAGATATCAGTCCAAGTTTGAGTTTTTAAATCAGCGCTAGAGATATAATTAGAACCATAACCATCTGCAACTAAAAGTTTATCCTTAAGAAGCAGGGTATCTGTAGGTTTAAACTTCGCTTCTGCAGACTGGTACGCCTCAAATTCAGGTTTAGGTAAAATAAAGTCAAGCTCACCTTCTAAGCTAAGCACAGCAACCATGGCGTCATTATTGGCAGCTAAAAAGAGTCGCTGTTTACCGTCAAACTCCCCTAAAGTTGTACTATGAAAATTTAAAGGCGTTAAGGCCTTAGGTAAGCGAATAAGCTCTTGAGTTTTTAAGTCAGCATCCACCCTTAAAATGCCAGCATTAGGCATACCGTAATAAAGCTGAGCAAAGCCCTCTCGTTCATCTTTGGCAAAACCACCATGCAAATTAACTTCACAAGCTAGACTTGCTTGAGGAAGACGACGTAAATCATCTCGATAAGCAAATGCGTAAGGCTCTTGACCACTTGTTATCATTACACTCCTATGCTTCTCTCAGTCTGGCTAACGCTAAGCTTAAGAGGCTTTAGCTACAAAGTCATGCCAGCTATCCTGAACCAAACGCTCGAGTGCTTCAGGGTAGTCAAACTGATAGGTTTTAGCTAAGATTCGACCTAGCTCAGCTACTTTGTTATTAAGCTCAGTAACTGCCTTAACTTTATCAGCTCGAGTTATGCTTGCTAAGCCTATGGTATCTAGAAAACGTTTATCTTCGGATGCTTGCAGGGTTTTGCTTATAGGTGTCATGCCATGAATAGATACGCCTTTTATATTGCCACAATCATGACCCGTTAAAGCTATGTAGTGCAGCCTGAGTAAAGAGGGTCTAAAGATACTTAGACCCTCGGCAATCACCACATCTAAATCTCGCGCAAAGCCTTTTTTGTGCTTATGCGCGTTTAACCAGTAGAAGCTAAGAATCTCTTGAATACCTTTGGCGCTAGCTTCAGGAAAAACCGTATTACTGTAAGGTTTAGCAGGCTCGAGTAGTTTTTGTTTAAACGCGTCATTGTTGCAGATAAAAATATGTCTTTGTTCATTTGTTAAGGGTTGCTCTGGGGTTTGAATGTAAAGATCAACAATAATGCCGTTTGCTACTAAAAGATGATGTAGCAGGCCTGTTTCACTAAACTTAAGGGTTGAATGCGCAAGCGCTTCTGCACCAAAAATCTCTTTAAAATCAGGTGCTTGCCAGTCACCAAAAGCTGAGTTGGGTACAGCAATGCGCAAGTCAAGGTCACTGTGCTCATCACCGTTATGAGAAGCTAAGCTGCCCCCTAACCAAATAGCTATAAGCTCAGGATAGTTAGCTAAACGCGTAACCACTTCTTTTAAAAAGGCAGTTTGAGCTAAGTCGGGTAAAGCATTAAAATTTAAGTCTGAAAGCTGCGTCATAAGAATCCTTATTACAGTTACAATAAGTGTATCACCGACCTAGTGGGTTTGTTTTTACTCCCCTAGGTCGCACGAATGGTTTGATGGTGCAACCATTCGCGGAAATGCTATTAAAGGTAATCACTCACAATAGCTTTCTCTAAGGCTAAACCCTGCCAGTCAGAGGGGCTAGGGCTTTCAAAAATAAGGGTGTAAGGGCCACTAAACTTAGCTGCCTTGG
>CAZWJZ010000158.1:0-10465 GCA_964634665.1 uncultured bacterium
AACAGGTGAACCTAAACTTAATGCTTATTTACGTAAAATGATTGAGCTTGGTGCCAGTGATTTACATATGAGTTCTGGCATGCCGCCCTTAATTCGTATGGATGGCGAAATAATGCCGCTTGATGGTGATACATCTTTGAGTTCTGATGAGCTAAGTAACATTCTTATGGAAGTCATTCCTGAAAAAAATGCCATTGAGTTTCATGAAACGTCAGATAGTGACTTTGCCCATGCAATTGAAGACTTAGCACGTTTCAGAGCAAATTACTTTAAAGACCAAAATGGCGTTGGCGCAGTTTTTCGTCAGATTCCCTTTGAAATTCTAACACCTGAACAACTCGGGCTACCAGAAAAAGTACTCGATTTATGCTGGCTTTCAAAAGGACTTGTACTTGTGACGGGCCCAACAGGTAGCGGTAAAAGTACCACCCTAGCCTCAATGGTTGACTACATTAACCGAAACCGCAAAGACCACATTATTACCATTGAAGACCCCGTTGAATTTGTACACCCTAACAAGCAGTGCCTTGTAAATCAACGTGAAATTGGTACGCACACCAAAAGCTTTAAATCAGCTTTAAGAGCAGCCTTACGTGAAGACCCTGACATTGTGCTAGTCGGTGAAATGCGTGACCTTGAAACCATTGCCATAGCAATTGAAACAGCAGAAACAGGCCACTTGGTTTTCGGAACACTGCATACGACAACTGCACCAAGTACGGTTGATCGTTTAATAGATCAATTCCCAGCTGACCAGCAAGCACAAATACGCACCATGCTTTCAGAAAGTTTAAAAGGCGTAGTTGCTCAAGTACTCTGTAAAGCTAAACCCAAAGGGCGCGCTGCAGCTTACGAAATTTTGCTAGCAAACCCAGCTATAAGCAATAACATTCGTGAAGGCAAAACCCACCAGTTACAAAGCATCATGCAAACCTCTAAAAAAGATGGCATGTGCACCATGAATGACAGCCTCTTGGAGCTCGTAGCGAGTGGCCGAGTAGACGCAAAAGAAGCCTACATAAAATCAGTAGACAAGCAAGGCCTAAAACAAATGTTCCAAGCCAAAGGCATAAAACTCGAGCTTGATACAAAAAATGCTGAGTAAGTCAAGCTTACTTTAACCGTTTTTCTTTTCTTAAATTTTCCTTCATTCCCCCTTGATGATTAAGAGCCACACGCTTTAAGCTAGCGTGTGGCTCTTAATTTGAATTTTAAAATTGATACCTTTAACGATATTCCTTCTACGCAAGACCTCATGCGTGAACGCATTGAAGCACATGAAAATGTACATGGTCTTGTTGTTCGTGCTTTGCAGCAAAGTAGCGCTAGGGGGCAAAGACGCCGTGACTGGTCAAGTAGTCTAGGAGGTAGTTACCAAACCCTTGCTGTTAAAGACACGCCTGATAAGTTACTTAACAAACCTCACGCTGCCATTGCCATTGCCTTAGGCTTAGCGCAGACCTTCCCAGAGTACGGCATACAAGTAGGCATCAAATGGCCTAACGACCTTTACTACCCGCACTCAGCTAAAAAAAGAGGAAAAAAAGTCGCGGGTATTTTATGTGAATTCTTTAAAGGTTACTTAGTTATTGGTATAGGTGTAAATGTAAATAATAAAGTGGTTGAGCCAGCAACTGCTTTACGGGGCTTAGATACTGAAGGGGTAAGCAACTTTGTACTAGCCGGCATGCAAAAAGGACTAGATATGCTTGTAAATCAAGATGACATAACAACTTTATATGCAGATTATGACGTTTTGAAAAACAAAAAAGTATCCCTAATTTTAAAGGGTGAAACCATTGAAGGCACAGCACAAGGCATCAATCAGCAAGGCTGCTTAAAAGTACAAACAGAGCAAAACGAAAAAACAATATGCCACTCGAGTGCCCGCTCGAGTTTGCAAATTTTAGATTAACTCGTGTTCTTAAGGGCTTGGAGAAAATACTTGTTGTTCTTTGCATTCTTCTTAAACAGTAACCTGATAAACTCGTTCTCATGTCATTAACAGCTAAAGCAAAAGAAGCCTATTACTACACCGATACCTGGCATAAAGCCAATAAAACTTATCAAGTAAGAAGCCCTGCCACGGGCGAAATACTGTCTGAAGTAGCTGATTGTGGCGCAGATGAAGCTAAAGCAGCAGCTGATATAGCTTGGAATAGCTTTACGACTTGGAAAGCAAAAACAGCTTTTGAGCGCAGCGATATTCTTATGAAATGGCATGACCTAATTATGGCAAATCAAGAGGAGCTTGCCATAATGATGACCCTAGAAATGGGTAAGCCCATCAAGGAATCACGTGGTGAAGTAGCTTACTCAGCAGGTTTTGTAAAGTGGTACTCAGAAGAAGCTAAACGTGTTTATGGTGAAACCTTCCCGTCGCATGTAGCCACCAAACGCACCTTCGCCATTAGGCAGCCTGTTGGACCAGTCTACGCAGTAACCCCTTGGAATTTCCCAAGTGCCATGGTAACCCGAAAGGCAGCCCCTGCCTTAGCAGCAGGCTGTAGCTTTATATTAAAACCAGCTGAACAAACACCTTTAAGTGCACTTTACCTAGTCGACTTATGGGAGCAAGCTGGCGGCCCAGCAGGAACTCTGCAGGTACTACCCTGCGAAGACCCCATTGCGGTATCAAAAGTACTCATGGATGACTCCCGAATACGCAAAGTCACTTTCACGGGTTCAACCGAAGTTGGCCGCATCCTGTACAAACAATCAGCTGAAACTATCAAAAAAATATCACTAGAACTTGGCGGACACGCACCCTATATTGTCTTTGCAGACGCTGATATTGACAAAGCCATTCCTGAAGTGATTGCCTGTAAATTCAGAAATGCAGGTCAAACCTGCGTTTGTACAAATCGAATATATGTGCATTCATCTATCCTAAAAGAATTCTCAGAGAAATACGCTGCTGCAGCCAAAGCTTTAGCTATAGGCAATCCTTTAGAAGACACAACCGATATTGGCCCTTTGGTAAACCAGCAAGGCTTCGAAAAAGTAGAAGAACATGTTAAAGATGCCATCGCCAAAGGAGCAACCCTAGTAACAGGTGGTAAAGCCCAAGACGGCCTTTACTTCGAACCAACCGTACTCACCAACGTTAGTCATGACATGTTACTCATGACCGAAGAAACCTTTGGCCCAATAGCCCCCATACTTTCTTTTGAAACAGATGAAGAAGTCATAGCACACGCAAACAATACTCCCTTCGGCCTAGCAGCCTACCTTTATACTAACGACCTCAGCCGAGCCTTTAAAGTTAGTGAAGCACTCGAGTATGGCATTGTAGGCGTAAATGACGGTGTACCCTCTGCTCCTTACGCACCTTTTGGTGGTGTCAAGCAATCTGGTTTAGGTCGAGAAGGTGGCCCTTGGGGTATTCATGAGTATTTAGAAGTCAAGTATATTTCAATGGGCTTACCTAAATAAAAACTTAAAGTCACTAGACTTTTTTAAGATAATGATGATTAAGCAAGCAAAGGGTGAAGTTATTCATCCTTGTTTGCTTGATTTGCAAGTTGTAGTCAAGGTTCTTTTTCACTCTTCTGGATACATGCAAGTTTTTTTCTTTGGTTTAATAAAAGCTAAAAATATTTTATTAAAAGATAATAGTTAGCTTCCTAACGGAACGCTTAAGCTTGCATGCTAGACTTAAGCCTGTGTGACTCAACTAATATATAGTTGATCATAGTGAACGTGTGAACATTAGTGCGTAGCTAGAGATAAGCATCATGCAATACTTTCCTTTAAAAGCTCTCACGATTTACCCTCTGGGCACACGTGTTTTGAAAGGCAAAAAATGCTAGGTTTTCTAAACAAATTATTTGATAATAACGATAAAGAAGTAAGAAAAATAGAAAAAGAAATTGTAGCGGCAGTTAAGGCACTCGAGCCTTCCGCTCAATCAATCCCTGATCTTCCTGCGGCTTATGCAGAGCTTAGGCAGCGTTATAAGGATGGCGAGACGCTTGAAGATCTTATGGCGGAGTCTTTTGCTTTAACGCGTGAAGCTATGGTTCGGGCAATGGGTATGCGGCATTATGATGTTCAGCTTGTGGGTGCGTCAGCACTGCATTTTGGACGTATTGCTGAAATGAAAACAGGGGAGGGAAAAACCTTTGTAGCTACCCTTGCGTTGGCGCTTAATGCTATTCCTGAAAAGGGTACGCATCTTGTGACTACCAATGAATATTTGGCTCAGACGGGTGCTGAGTGGATGGGCCCTATTTTTCGTGGTCTAGGCTTGACAGTTTCTTATATTTCGCATGGTATGACGCCTGATCAGCGTCGTGCTGCTTACGCTTGCGATATTACCTATATTACG
The DNA here is from genome assembly GCA_964634665.1 of uncultured bacterium. Classification (GTDB taxonomy): domain Bacteria; phylum Deinococcota; class Deinococci; order Deinococcales; family Trueperaceae; genus JAHEBB01. Next base: position 4,331 of record CAZWJZ010000158.1, read on the forward strand.
AACTCTGAATTGGGCTTTGATTACTTGCGTGACAACATGTCATTGCGCCCTGAGCAGCTTGTGCTTCGTAAAGATTCACCGCTTCATTATGCAATTATTGATGAGGTTGATTCGATTCTGATTGATGAAGCGCGTACGCCGCTTATTATTTCTGGTCCTGCTGAGGCCGCTACGGATATGTATTACACTATGGCTAAGTTAGCTATTAAACTCGAGCGTGGTGAACCTGCCGATGGTCCTGAGGTGCCTGCTACGGGTGATTATAGTGCAGATGAAAAAACCAAAGATATTCACTTGACTGAGCAGGGTATTGAAAAGGCAGAACAAGCGCTTGGCATTGAGGATATTTTTAGTCATAAGAATATGGAGATGGGCCACATGTTACGCCAAGCTTTGCGTGCACGTGAGCATTATCATATGGATAAGCAGTACGTTAAAGATGACTCTGGTGGCATTGTTATTGTCGATGAGTTCACGGGTCGTCTTATGCCGGGTCGTCGTTTTGGTGAGGGTTTACACCAAGCAATTGAAGCTAAAGAGGGTGTAAAGATTGAGCGTGAAAACCAGACGCTTGCTACCGTAACGTATCAGAATTTCTTTAAGCTTTACGGCAAAATAGCTGGTATGACAGGTACAGCTAAAACTGAGGAAAAAGAGTTTCAAGAAATTTATGGTTCAGATGTTCTGGTTATTCCTACCAATAAACCTATTGCGCGAAAAGATTATGAAGATATTGTTTACCGCACTATAAACGGTAAGTATGAAGCGGTAGTTGCTGAAATTGAAGAATTACACGAAACAGGGCAACCTATTTTGGTGGGTACTGTTACGATTGATGCTTCAGAAACTTTGTCAAGAATGCTAAAGCGAAAAGGTGTTGAGCATGTTGTGCTTAACGCGAAGTATCACCTTAAAGAAGCTGAAATTGTAGCGCAGGCGGGTCGTAGTGGTGCAGTTACTATTTCAACCAACATGGCGGGTCGTGGTACCGATATTGTACTTGGGGGTAACCCTGAAATGCTGGCTCGTCAGTTGCTAGAGCGTGAAGGTCTCGAAAAATATGATAGTGACACCGAACTGTTCATAAAGTCAATCATGATGGGCAAAAACAACGAAGCTCAAGAGTTAGCCAGAAAACTCGAGCTTGACATGACTTTGATTCCTAAGATTGAGAAGATTCGTGATGATGCGAAGGCTGATCAAGATAAGGTGAAAAGCTTGGGTGGCTTGCACATTATTGGTACTGAGCGGCATGAGTCACGCCGTATTGATAATCAGCTTCGTGGTCGTGCGGGTCGGCAGGGTGACCCGGGTAGTAGTCGTTTTTATGTGAGTTTTGAAGATGACCTTATGCGTCTTTTTGCTAATGATCGTGTATTAGGCATTATGGACCGCATTGGTATGGATGACTCTCAACCTATTGAAGCCAAAATGGTGACGGGTTCTATTGAGCGTGCCCAAAAGCGTGTAGAAGATCGAAACTTTGGTATTCGAAAGCAACTTCTTGATTTTGATAATGTCATGAGTAAGCAACGTGAAGTTATTTACGCGCAGCGTAGAGAAATATTAATTGGTAGTGACATTTCAGAAGAGGTGCAAGATATGATTGCTGATTATCTTGATGCTCAAACGCAAAGCGCACTAAACCCAGAACTCGAGCCTGAAGAGCAAGACATTGCTGGTTTACGAGCTGCCATTCTAGATGCAATTCCTACTTTAGAAGATTTTGATTTTGAGGCTTTACGTGGTGAAGACCCAGAAGAATCCGTAGATAAAATCATTCCAGCTATGGAAGCAGCTTATAAATCTCGTGAAGCAGAACTTGGCTCTGAACTCATGCGAGAACTCGAGCGTTTTATAACTTTGCAGGTGGTTGATCAGCACTGGAAAGAGCAGCTTCATAATATGGATGTGCTTCGTCAGGGTATTGGTTTGCGTGGTTATGGTCAGCGTAACCCGATTCAAGAGTATGCTTTTGAAGCCTTTAATTTATTTGAAGAAATGAAGCAGAACATTAAACTTCAAGTAGCTAAGTTGCTCTTTAGAGTGCAAGTTCAAACGAACGATGGTCAAGCTTTGCAACGTCGTGAACGTGTTCAGCCAAGCCGCATTCGTTACTCTGGTGATGATGATGCGCCTGCGGCGTTTACGCAAAACACTAACCAAGGTGATCAGCGGGGTAGCAAAACTGCGCCCATAACCAAATCTGTAGAAGAAACTATTGGCAGAAATGACATGTGTCACTGCGGAAGCGGTAAAAAATACAAGCACTGCCACGGCAGAAAGGCGGCCTAAAGAGGGACTAAAGAATTTTCTTTCTTCTCCCTATCTTTTTTCAATTCTATGAGCTTTGCACATAAACTCCATAAACGTATTCTAGATGTCAACTCAAGAGTCTGCCTCGGTATTGATCCTAGACCTCATATGCACCCCAGTACGCACCCTGACCAGTTTGAGGGTGACGCTGCTCAAGTAGCTAAGGCTGTCATTCAGTACTTTCGAGAAATCATGGAAGCAACCCAAGATTTGGTTGCCTGTTACAAGCCACAAAGTGCATTTTTTGAAGCCATGGGTATCCCCGGACTCATAGCTTTAGGGCAAATCATTGCAGATGCAAAATCACTCGGCATTCCCTTAATCTTAGATGCAAAGAGAGGCGATATAGGCTCAACCGCAGAAGCCTACGCAGGTGCTTACCTTACGAACACCGTCTTTAGTGCCGATGCCCTCACGGTAAACCCCTACCTTGGGATGGACTCTTTAGAACCCTTCATACAGGCAGCCACCGCTAATGACAGAGGGCTTTTTGTACTCGTAAAAACATCAAACCCCGGCTCACAAGACTTTCAGAGTTTAGAAACCCTAGAAAACATGTTTGTTTTTGACCATGTTGCTTACCACATAGCTAATGCTAACCGAGAGTTAAGCAAAGGCAGCTACGGCCCTATAGGTGCAGTTGTAGGTGCAACCCACCCAGCAGAGTTAGAGCATTTGCGAGATGTCATGCCGCAAAGCATCTTCCTCGTTCCTGGCTACGGGGCACAAGGTGGTGGTGCTGAAGATGTTGTTGCAGCCTTTGATGAAGAAGGATTAGGCGCAATAGTAAACTCGAGCCGTGGTTTAACTTATTTTGATAACCCTGAGCAAACAGCTGCGCAAGCAAGACAAGCAACTACTTTTATGCGAGATGCAGTTAATGAAGCCATAGGGCTTTACTAAAAAGGATACACTACCATTATGGCTAAACCTTTTACCATTGGCGAAGAAGTAATGTATGACGAAGAACGCTACGTCATAGCGGACATAACCACAGAAGAACCCAAGCGTTACCGTTTACTTTTAACAAGCAAAAAAGGAACTCGAGTTGAATGGGTGAGAGAAAAAGAGATTAGTAAAATGGCGAATTACCTTACGCCATATGATGATACTGCTCTTTATAAGTAACGCATTTTCTTTTTCATAAGTTCTCTGCTATACTTTTTTTATGACATGGCGAATGATGCAATTTAGTCCTTGTATGAGATAAGTTTTTACTTAGCTTTCACAAGGCGCTTTGCAAAGAGCGCCTCTTTTTTTTGCTTTTAGGAGAACGCAGTATGGCTGAATCAAAAGACATTTATTACGCAACCACGCCCATCTTTTACGTAAACGCAGAACCCCATATAGGGCATGCTTACACCACTACCCTTGTCGATGTAGTGACAAGGTTTCATAGGTTAAAAGGCGATGATACTCGCTTCTTAACAGGAACAGATGAGCATGGAGAAAAAATACAGCAAGCAGCTGACGCAGCAGGCTTAAGCCCGCAAGCCTATACAGATATTATTGCTGCTAAATTTAAAGGTACATGGGATGACCTTGGCATTCAATATGACGAGTTTATACGCACCACTGAAGAGCGTCATAAAAAAGTTGTTCAAGACATTCTGCAACAAGTCTACGACAGTGGTGATATCATCTTTGGTGAATACGGAGGGCTTTACTGTGTAGGTTGCGAACGCTACTACACCGATAAAGAACTAGAAGATGGCAAGTGCCCGCAGCATGATATAAAGCTCGAGTATCGTAGTGAAGAGAATTATTTTTTCCGTATGGAAAAGTATCGTCCTTGGTTGATTGAATATATTGAAGATAATCCTGATTTCATTCGGCCTGAGCGCTATAAGAACGAAGTTCTAGGCATTTTACGTGAATCACTTGGTGACTTGTCGATTAGTCGACCTAAAGAACGTGTGCCTTGGGGCATCCCTTTACCGTGGGATGATAATCATGTTACATACGTTTGGTTTGACGCACTCATTAATTATTACTCAGCACTCAAAAGTCAAAATCTTGATGAGCACTACTGGCCTCATGTTAGTCACTTTATTGCCAAAGACATCCTAAAACCTCATGGGGTTTTCTGGCCAACCATGCTAAAAGCAGCAGGTTTACCCATTTATCAACACTTAAACGTGCATGGTTACTGGCTTACAGATCAAGGTAAAATGAGCAAATCAAAAGGTAATGTTATTAGACCTTTAGACTTAAAAGACAAATACGGTAATGACGCGTTTCGTTACTTCTTACTCAGGGATATGAGCTTTGGTTTAGATGCCAGCTTTAGTGAACTAGGCTTAGCTGAACGCATAAACTCAGACCTTGCCAATGATCTTGGAAACCTACTAAACCGCACATTAGGCATGCTCAAAAAATACCGTGATGGCAAAGTACCCAAAGCAGCTACACTCGAGCCTATTGATCAAGACTTAAAAGATGCTTTTACTAGCTTGCCAGTAAAAATAAATCAGCAATTTGAAGATATTCAGTTTGACAGAGCTATAGAAACTGTATTAGAAGCTGTAAGAAAAGCCAACAAATACATAAGTGATACAGAACCTTTCAAACTCGCCAAAGACCCTGAGCAAGCCAGCCGCTTAGATACCGTGTTGAACACCTGCTTAGAAGCCTTACGCTGCGCAAGTATAGTGCTAGACCCTGTCATACCCGGCAAAGCTCAACAACTCCGCGAACAACTCGGCATAGCTGACATGAGCTTTAACTTATGGAGCGCTCAAGACTGGAATGTAATACCAGAAGGCACCCAAACCCAAATAGGAACCCCCCTATTTCCACGCATAGACCTAGACGAACTCAAAGCCAGCCTCGAAGTAAAGGAAGCCCCCTTGGAACACAAAGAAGAAGTCAGTATAGACGAATTTGCCAAACTCGAGTTTAGAGTTGCAGAAGTAGTAAATTGCGAAGCTCACCCTAAAGCCGACAAACTACTGGTTTTAAGTGTCAAGCTGGCAAACGAAGAACGCACCATTGTGTCAGGCATAAAAGAATGGTACAAACCCGAAGAACTTGTAGGCAAAAAAGTCATCATAGTAGCAAACCTCAAGCCTGTAAAACTACGCGGCATACTTTCCCAAGGCATGATTATGGCTGCTGAAGATAGCGAAGGAAACCTAGCTGTATCTGCATTAGATAGAGATATAGCAAGCGGTAGCGAAGTACGCTAAAGAAGTAAAAGTAGAAGAATGAGGCTTTTCTTAGAAGTCTCATTCTTTTTTGTTTATGCTTGCAAGTGATGAAACGACTCATTTTTTTAGCACCTTTTTTATTTGCAGCTTGTTCTTTTGCACCCCTAAGTATAGATGTGCCTGACTTTTTTATAGCTTCAGGCTCGAGTGTGTCTATGGTTTGCTACTCAAAAGTGACTGAGTCTATTGATGTTCAGTTTACGAGTGTTAGTTATGAAGCAACTGCGCTTTATGACCCTGGTACTGGTTTGGGTGATAACAGTGAAATTCAGCTTGAAATGTATGGACGTGAGAGCGACCCTGACCCAAGCTCGAGTTTGGCTGTGAAGTGTGTTTCGGTTTCTTCTGCAGATACGCTATTGTCTGATGTGCCTGTAAGTTTGCAGCAGAATGTTGCTAAGCGTGTGTCTGTGGGGGGTAATGAGTTGGCGCGTTTGGTGACGAGAACTGAGTATTGGTTGGGTGGTTCTTTAGATGATGGTACGCCGTTTAGTTTGCCGGGGCGTATTGATTTTACGGAGGGTTCTGTTAAAGCGTTTTTCTGATTGGATAGAAATTAAAAGTGGCTCGGTGTTTTTTGCACCGAGCCACTTTTTTGAGTGGTTTTGCT
>CAZWJZ010000159.1:0-10446 GCA_964634665.1 uncultured bacterium
GGGCTGAGGCGCTAGAACCTAGTTGGTTTTTCTTGCCTTGTGCCCCAACCTGAATTGGTTGGGGTTTTTTTGTGTAGTACGACTTTGTTAGTTCAGCTAGGTATACTTATAAGGTTGAAATGCTGACTAGCTGATTAGCTGAATGGCTAACAAGCTTAGGAGATTTACTAAAATGTCTGATAAGAATGAAATAAATTACGAGTCTGATCGTTATAACCCGCATGAGATTGAACCCAAATGGCAAGCCCAGTGGGAAGCTGACAAGCTTTATGAAACTGATTTAAACGATACCTCTAAGCCTAAATATTACTTTTTAACAATGTACCCTTACCCTTCAGGTGATTTGCATACAGGGCATTGGTACGCAGAGGCACCTGCGGATGCTGCTGCGCGATATTTGCGTATGAAGGGCTTTAATGTCTTTTTTCCTATGGGTTTTGATGCCTTTGGGCTTCCTGCTGAGAATGCTGCCATTAAGGCGGCTAGGCGGGGTGAGAAGGTGCATCCTGCAACTTTAACGTATCAGCAAATGGATAAGATGGTGGGTCAGTTTAAGCAAATGGGGGCTATGTTTGATTGGTCTAAAACGCTGGCTGTGTGTGACCCTGAGTACTACAGGTGGAATCAGTGGTTTTTCATTCAGATGTTCAAAAAGGGTTTAGCGTACCGCAAGGAGTCATTTGTTAATTGGGATCCTGTTGATCAGACAGTACTTGCCAATGAACAGGTGATTGATGGTCGTGGGGATAGATCAGGTGCGCTTGTTGAGCGTCGCTTAATGGCGCAGTGGCATTTTAAAATTACGGATTATGCCGATGAGCTTCTTGATTTTACTAATCTTGATTGGCCTGAGCGTGTCCGTGTTATGCAGCAAAATTGGATTGGGCGTAGTGAAGGTGCTTCAGTTGTGTTTAAAACTGAAGCAGGTGATGACCTTGAAGTTTTTACAACGCGACCTGATACGCTTTGGGGTGCCACGTTTATGGTACTTGCGCCTGAGCATCCTTTGGTAGAGAAGTTAACGACGCTTGATAAGAAAGCTGTGGTTTCTGCTTATGTTGAGACTGTCTCGCATATGAGTGAAATTGACCGTCAGGCTGAAGGTAAAGAAAAAACAGGTGAGTTTATTGGTGCTTACGCTATTAACCCTGTGAATAACGCTCGAGTTCCAATTTGGATTGCTGATTACGTGATGATGGGTTATGGCACGGGTGCAATTATGGCTGTACCTTACGGGGATCAGCGTGATTTTGAGTTTGCACGCAAGTTTGATCTTGAGATTATTCCTATCATTCAGCCTGAGGGTGTCACTGATGAGGTTGATGCGGCTACTATGACTGAAGCGTATGCGGGTGCGGGTACGGTTATTAATAGTGGGCCGATTGATGGTGCTGTTCATAATGGTGAGAAGGGTCGTAAGAGCCCTGCAATTGCCACTACGATTGATTACTTAAATGAGCGTGGTTTGGGTGAAAGTAAAGTTACTTATCGTTTACGTGACTGGTTGATTTCGCGTCAGCGTTATTGGGGTACACCCATCCCGATAATTCATTGTGATGCTTGCGGTATTGTGCCTGAAAAAGAAGAAAACTTACCTGTTGAACTGCCTGCAGATGTTGAGTTTATGCCAACAGGTGCTTCTCCTTTAAAGTCGCATGAGGCATTTTTTAATACAACCTGCCCTAGCTGTGGTGGCGCGGCTATTCGTGATACGGATACGATGGATACATTTATGGATTCATCTTGGTATTGGTTTAGGTATTTATCACCAGATAAAACGGATGGTCCAATTGATAAAGACTTAGCAAAGCACTGGACACCTGTTGATACCTATACGGGTGGTATTGAGCATGCCATTTTGCATCTTATGTACGCTAGGTTTTTTACGAAAGTCATGCGTGATCTTGGCTTAATTGAGCATGGTGAACCTTTTAAGCGCTTACGTAATCAGGGCATTATTTTGGGTGAAGATAACGAGAAGATGAGTAAGTCTCGGGGCAATGTTGTAAACCCAGATGATCTTGTATCTGAGTATGGTGCAGATACTGTGCGTTCTTATCTTATGTTTCTTGGTCCTTGGGATCAGGGTGCGCCTTGGAACTCAAAAGGTATTGAGGGACCAGCTAGGTTCTTAAATCGTGTTTGGGCACTCGTGACTGAAGAGGTTAGAAATGAGGGTGCAGCAGAGGTTAAAACCCTTAAGGAATTAAAGCGTGCTGTTCACAGTGCCATTAAAGAAATAACTGAGGATTTTGAGAATTTTCAGTTCAATACGGCGATTGCTGAGCTTATGACTTTAATTAATGCCATGAACAAAGCTAAGAATAGAGCAGTTGCGCAAACACCTGAATGGCAAGAGGGCATTAATGCTTTAGTTATGATGCTTGCGCCTATAGCACCTCATATTAGTGAAGAGTTATGGAATCGTATTGGTAATAGTGAGAGTGTGCACTTACAAGACTGGCCTAGCTTTGATGAAGCAGCGCTAGTAAAAGACAGTATCAATATGGCTGTTCAGGTGAATGGCAAAGTTCGCTCTCAATTAGAAGTAGCAGCTGACGCAAGTAAAGAAGAGATACTCGAGCTTGCTAAGGCTGATGAGAATGTTGCTAAGTATTTGGCGTCTGGTGATTTGATTCGTGAGATTGTTGTGCCGGGTAAGCTTGTTAATTTGGTTGTTAAAGGTTAATTTTTTTTAAAGGAGCGCCAAAAATTGCGCTCCTTTCAGTTTTTTATGAGTTCTTTTGAAATTGCTTTTATAGCTACCGTTCTGTGCTTTTTTTTAGGCAGGGTTTCTGGGCTTATGCTATTTACTAAAATACCTGCTGAGTATCAGGCTGGCTTTCAAAGCATTATGAATCCGTTTGGCCGGAATGGCTTTATTCAAGTAGGCATTGTGTTGCTTGTTATGGCAGTTTTGGTTAGGTTAACACCCCTTTCTATGCTTTACTTGGGCATCACTCAAGTGCTTTTGATAAGCATTATTTTGGCTATTCGTCAACTTCAAACCCACAAAATACTAACAACGATAGCTTTACCTCAAAGCTACACTATTTGGTTTTGGGCAAGCCGCACTTTAACCATTATTAGTTTTCTAAGTTTCTTTTTACTCCTCATTTTATTCTTAAGTCCAAGTAACTAAGCCTATGCTTATTTGTATTTGTGGTTTACCGGGTTCTGGCAAAACTTATTTTGCAAAGCAGTTAGCTAAGCATTTAGGGCTTAAGAGGTTTAACACAGATGAATTAAGAGAAGAGATGAAGCAATTAGGTCAGTACGATCAAACATCACGATTAGCTGTTTACATTGAAATGGCAAAACGCGCTAAACCCGTACTCTTAAAGCAAGAAAGCCTAATTTTAGATGCCTCTTTTAATAACAATCAGCAACGAGACATCATCCTTAGCTTAGCGGCAGAATGCGACACCCCAACAGCTTTTATACGCTGCTTTGCCGATGAACAAACATCTTTACAACGCGTAAGCCAAAAACGCGAATACACCGAAGCAGACACCCGCGTATACTACTTACTCAAAGAGCTATGGGAAGAACTCGAGCTACCCCACCTAACGCTAAACTCGAGCTATCAATCAATACATGAAAGACTCGAGCTTGCGCTTACCTTTATTAATTCTATTTAACCTGAAAACTTAAATCAACTGAGCCTTTTAGTGTATTGGCAACAATGCAGCTTCTTTCGCTTATGGTGACTAGTTTTTCTAGCTGAGCTTTGTCACTGTGCTTAGCTGAAATAGTCATCGTGATAGCTGTGAAGCTAGGCGGGCTGCCTTCTAGCTGACCATCTATGTTTATTTTTACGTCACTAATAGCAGCTTCTCTTGTGCGAATGGCTTCAAGTAAATTACTCATAAAGCAGCCTCCTAGTGAGGCCAAAAGAAGTTCGCCACCCATAGCACCTTCATCTGTTCCGCCTTTAGCTTCAGGACGGTCAATGCTTACGCTATGCTTGCGAATTACCCCTTGAGACGCGGTTGCACTGGTTTGGTTTACATTTACATTAATGGTGGGCATAAGAAAAGCTTAGCAGCTTTCGCAGTAAAAAGTGAAAAGATGTATCCCTATTTAGCTTTTAGTCTAAGATTCTTTGGCAATAATTTGCTTTCCTACTACTATTAGGTTTTCTGCTACAATATCAGGTTGTTCATCTAGCTTACTCAAAGCCATATTGGGTCTGGCTACAAAAGCAGCTTGGCAGCCTGCCCGCATGGCACCTGTAGTATCCCAGTTATGACAGGCAATCATTCGCATTTGACTTGTCGCAATACCTAGTTTTTCTGCACCCATTTCATAGACTTTAGGGTGGGGTTTAAAGAGTTGCACTTCATCTACAGAAAGAATCTGCTCAAAGTAAGCACTAAGACCCGCGTTACTTAATTGCGCATTCAAGATTCGGTAAGGTGAATTGGTTAAGGTGACCATACGAAAGCCTGCTTCTTTAAGCATAGTAAGGGCAGGTAGAACATCATCATGAGGTGTTAAATTCTGCATGACCTCTAAAATAAGTTCACCCTCATTTGCAGCTAAATCAATACCTTGCTTTTTAGCTAAAAGCTCGAGTGCGTCTACTGCTAGTTCGCCAAAATCTCGGTAGCTGTTGGTGATGGTGGCTATCCATGAGTTTTGGGTTAGCTGAGCAAACCATTTTGAGGTGATAGTGTCATCTTTGAAGATGCGTGTGAATTCTGCTTTGAAGCTACTCAGATCAAGTAGGGTTTCGTTAACATCAAAAAATAGAATGTTCATGATACGGCTCCTTTAGATGGCTAAAAGTAAAAAGCAATGAGCGATGAGTAAAACAGCTCTTGAGCTTTTTCATCATTATTACTTTGCTTCTATCAAACTAACATCCAAAAGAGTGGTTACATCAACTGCGGGTCTTAAGACAAATTCAATTCGTAAACTATTCGGGTCACGTGCAGGTATTTCAACTATAGTTCCTAAAACCATGCCTCTAGGAAAAAGCCCTCCCCTACTGCTTGTTTCTACGGTGTCACCCAGTTGAATGGGTTCATCTTCAATATAGTTCACAACGCGAATACGACCACCCGGCATGCCCACCGCTATACCTTGCCCACCTCGCTCACGCACCGTCACACCCACCCGAGATTGCGGGTCAGTAATAGCGCGAACATTGCTACTTCTAGCACTCACCTCAGTAACAATACCCACCAGCCCACCCGGCGCAGTCACAGGCATGTTCTCTCTAACCCCCTGAAGGCTACCCTTCGCTAAGGTAAGCTCCTTAATAATATTCCCTGAACTCACGGCCGCAACAGGTGCACTCAGCAGCGCACCACTAGACTGCGTCTCTTGAACCTCCAATAAATCCTGAAGACGCTCGAGTTCTATTTCCAATTGTCTATTTTGGGTTTCTAGGGCATCTAGCTGCAAACTAAGTGCATTATTTTCTAGCCTTACATTGCGTCTATCTGCCGCGCTTAAAGCAATGGTTCTAGTGTTTCTAGCTATGGTGTGAAAAATACGTGTAGGCAATGCAACGCTACTACTTAAGGCAAAAGGTGGCTGACCAATAAAGGCAACCAACACGAACGTTAAAAAGCCTAAGGCCAAAAAAACGTACCATGCCCTAAAAAAACTAGACAAGTGTGACTCCTAGTTGCTCAGCAAGCTCAATGACTGAGCAAACACTTAAACCCACCACGTTAAAGTAATCACCTGATATAAAAGGGACTAGGGTTGAGCCGTAGCCCTGTATGGCGTAACCACCTGCTTTATCTAAACCTTCACCCGTAGCAACAAAACGCTCTATTTCAGTATCACTTAAAGCACGAAAACGCACTTCGGTTTCTTCAACATGGCTTTTCTCAATGCCATTTAAACTCAGCGTGTGCCCTGTATAAACAAAATGAGAACGACCCGCCAAACGTTCAATAAAGCGCTTATTTTCAGCCAAATCTTTCGGCTTACCCAGCACATCATCATCTAGCACCACAATCGTATCAGCAGCAATAACCAAAGCCGTTTCATGTTTAAGCGATAAAGCTCGAGCTTTTTCTAAGCTGAGTAGCTTAACGAGTTCTTGGGGGGTTGAAGCGCTAAAGCTTTCTTCATCTATATTGGCAGCCATAACCTCAAAGCTTAAACCTATGCCTGCCAGTAGGTCTTTTCGTCTAGGTGACGCGCTCGCCAGAATGATTCTTGGATGGTTCATAATTACTGTAAGTTTAACCTAAGCCCTTTACTGCTAACGTATGACTTTCACTACTCGTAGTTCGCGTTAAACTTTAAAACATGAAACTAACTCAAGGTGATACCGCGCCAGCATTTACGCTTCCCTCAACAGAAGGTAGTCTTTCTTTAAGCAGTACCTTAGGCCACTGGACTGTTATCTATTTTTACCCAAAAGATGATACCCCAGGCTGCACAACTGAAGCTTGTGATTTTAGGGATGCTCTACCCGGCATGAACGCTAAAGTTATTGGCATTTCACCTGATGGCGTTAGCTCTCATGAGGACTTCAAAGAAAAATACAGCCTTCCTTTTCCGTTAGCTGCAGATGAAGATCACGCAATTGCAGAAGCGTACGGGGCATGGGGTGAAAAGAAAAACTATGGCAAAATTTACGAAGGACTCATTCGCTCAACCTTTATCATTAACCCAGAAGGCAAAATTGCCGAAGCTCTTTACAATGTAAAAGCTACAGGTCATGCCGAGCGCATAAGAGCAAAACTCGAGGAATTTCAGCAGTGAAGAAAGAACTAAAAAGCAAGAAGACAAAACTAAATAATCTCAGTCAGCTTCTCAACGGTGTTATCTGTGGCTGATCTAGAAGCCCTCAAAAAAGAGGCCGCTCTAAAAGCTTTAGAACATGTCAAAAGCGGCATGTTTATAGGCTTAGGTTCAGGCAGCACCGCCAAACACTTCATTGCTGAACTAGGCAAAAAACTAGCTTCAGCTGAACTAAACAACATAACAGCCGTAGCAACATCAAAAGCTAGCGATGAACAAGCTCGAGCGCTTAACATACCCATGCTCGAGCTTAGCGGTCAAAAGCTAGATATGGCGATTGATGGCATGGATGAAGTTGACCCACAACTAAACGCCATTAAAGGCCTAGGTGGCGCACTCACCAGAGAAAAAATGGTTGAGTCTTGCACGGACTTCTTTATACTCATTGGTGATGAAACCAAAACTGTGACCCAAATTGGTGAAAAAGCACCCATCCCTGTAGAAGTTGTTCAGTTTGCATGGCGGTCAACTCAAACAAAACTTAAAGCCTTAGACACAAACCCTGTCTTACGCATGCACAACAATGAAGCTTTTGTAACAGACAACGGTAACTTCATTTTAGATTGCCATATTGAACCCCCACAAGACATTTATGCCTTAGCCAATGCGCTGGCCAATACACCTGGCGTTTTAGAGCACGGCTTATTTCTAGACATGGCAAAACTCGCTTATGTAGCAAGCAAAGATGGTGTGCTCACCCTAAAGAAAGAAAGTTAAGCATGATTATTGCTGTGGGTATAGATGTAGCTAATTTAGAGCGTTTACGTGCCATCTGGCAAAAACATCCTGAAAGATTCTTATATCGGCATTTCACGCCCGAAGAAATAAAATACGTACGCTCAAAAGCAAACCCCCTACAAAGCATAGGAGCACGCTTCAGTGCCAAAGAAGCCTTCCAGAAATGCTGGAGTGAAACCCACGGCTGGCAAGACGTATGGGTAGAAATGCAAGGCGTAAAACCCACCCTAAGATTCAACGAAAAAATACAAGCAGAAATGGATAAGAACGGCTGGGTTGCCCACCTAAGCCTAACCCACGACAAAGACACCGCCGCCGCCGTCGTAATACTCGAGCAGAGATAAATCTTGAACCTTCTTTTTGATTTAGATGGCACCCTTACAGACCCTAAAGAAGGCATCGTTGGCTCTATTGAGTATGCCCTTAAGAAATTTTCAGTTGATTACAAAGATGATTTAACATGGTGTATTGGTCCACCGCTACAAGAAAGCTTTGCCAGCATTCTGAAGACTACCAATAAAGATACGCTAGATAAAGCGCTTGTTTACTATCGGGAACGTTTTGCCACTACAGGGCTCTTTGAAAACAAAGTTTATGAAGGCATTCCTGAACTCTTAGATACACTTAAAAGCTCAGGACAGAGACTGTTTATTGCGACTTCAAAGCCAAAAGTCTTTGCTGACAAAATCCTAGAGCACTTTGATTTAGCTCATTTTTTTGAAAGTATTCACGGTAGTGAGTTAAATGGTACTCGCTCAAACAAAGCTGAGCTCATTGAGTATATTTTAGAAACAGAACGCTTAGATGCAAAAACCACGTTAATGATAGGTGACCGCAAGCATGACATTCTGGGAGCTCGAGCTAATGGCTTGGTATCTATTGGAGTTGCTTGGGGCTACGGTAATGATGCAGAGTCAAAAGATGCAGCTGTGAACCATACTGCGCGCTCACCTAAAGATATTTGGGGCATAGTTGCAGCACTGAAGTAATGAAAAGAATTTTGCTTATTGGCACATCCGGTTCAGGCAAATCAACGCTAGCAAAAGCCTTAGCAAATAAACTCGAGCTTCCTTTTGTTGCTACCGATGCGTTTTATTGGGATGCTGATTGGCAGCTTTCAAATTAAGAGCTACACAGTTCAAATGTCTTAGCCAAACAGAGGATTACTTGAGGGTATTAGCTCCGCTGATTCAACTCTATCTAATCTAAAAGTAAGTTCTTCTCGTCTTAAATGGCAGTAAGCTCTTATGTACACACCATCAAATCTTATCACGTCTATAACGCGATCTTTCGCGCCGTAACGCATGCGTACGCTGGCTTTTTGCTTGGCAGCATCTTTAAAGAGGCTTACGAAGGGGCTTTCTACAAAACTCATAGGTATGACACCTCGGCGTGTACCCTTTTCAAAGTAAAGTTGACCGTTTTTCTTAGCATACTCGTAAATATCTCGGGTTAGTTTTACATCTTCAAGGCAGTAACGCTCGAGTTTCTCCCAGTCGCCATCTGCGTAGTAGTCGAGGGCATCTAGTCCTGAACCTAGTTTTTGTGAACCTAGGGTGGCTTTGGCTATGGAGTCTAGGCTGACTCTATGCCCGAGGGCTTTTTGGGCTTCTTGCATCAGGTCTAGGGTTGGTAAGTTTTGTACCCAGTCACCTAGGTCAGCAGCGAGTACGGGCCAGTCAAAGTGAATGAGGTTAAAGCCAATGATTTGGTCAGCTTCTTTTAGGGTGGTTGTTAGTGCCTCAAAATGTTCTTCACGGTAGGCTTTGAAGCTGTCTGTGTCGTAGTGGTAGACACCTACAACACTTACGCCAAGCAGGTGTTTGTTTTGCGCTCCGCCAACTTCGTTAAATGATTTTTTGGTTTCTAAGTCTAGAACGAGTTGTTTCATGCGAGACTGGGTCCTGAGTCTTGGGGTTCTTCTTGCTCGAGTTGGTTTAGGAGTTTACTATGAATGTGCCCGTTAGTTGCGACAACAAAGGGGTTTGTGACTTGGTAGGGTTGACCTTGGCCGCCTGTTACGGTACCGCCTGCTTCTTGCACAATTAACATGCCTGCTGCTACATCCCAAGGGCCTAAAGTTAACTCCCAGTAGCCATCTAATCGCCCACTAGCTACGTAACATAAGTCTAGGGCCGCACCACCAGCTCGGCGTATGCCTCTTACCTTAAGATGCACTCGAGAGAATATTTCGATGTTTTCTTTGAGTTTTGTTTCATCATAAGAGAAGCCTGTTGCTATCATGGTTTTGCTTAGGTCAGTTTGCTCGCTGGGGTTTATGCGTTGTCCATTTAGGAATGCACCTTGTCCTTTTACAGCGGTGAAGAGTTCGTTTCTTATGCCGTCATAAACAACGCCGAGTTCAATTGTGTTGTTGATTTCTAGGGCGATTGAGACGCAGTAAAAGGGGAAGCCGTGCGCATAGTTTAGGGTTCCGTCTAGAGGGTCTACTATCCAGCGGTGGCTAGCTTCGTTTTTCTGGCCTTCTTCTTCACCGAGTACCGTGTGATCTGGATAAGCTGTGAGTAGGATTTCGCGTATTTTGGCTTCTGAGAGTTTGTCTACTTTGGTAACCAAATCAATGTGGCTTGATTTGGTATCTATATCTAAATCTTCTGTTATGTAGTACTGATGGATTCTTGAAGCAGCTCGAGCTGCTTTTATGGCAGTATCTAAGTAAGTTTCATTCATGGCTTTATCGTACCTTAGTTTTGCTTTTGAGAATTTACTTTGAAAAATACTCGAGTATGAGGTTTTAGGGTTTTTGTCTTTAGGTTCTAGCAAAGCCTTAGAATCAAGTTCAGCGCTGATTTATCTGGATAATCCTTTAAGCTTACTTCGTTCGGGTAAGCTAGGCTTTCAAAAGGAGAAATACATGCTCTCAATTGTCAGTCTTGATTTACTAACAACTCCAGAAAAGCCAAGTGTTCAAAAATT
>CAZWJZ010000160.1:0-7389 GCA_964634665.1 uncultured bacterium
TTATAGCTGCAGGGGCAGTTGTTGTAAACTCAGTACAGAGAAAAGGGAGAGTCAAAGGAGTACCTGCAAAGGACTTTTAATGGACTGGACTCAAACAATTGTAAGCCCCACAGCAAGCTTAAGAGACGTCATGACAAGCATTGACCGTGCTGAGTTACAAATCGCTTTGGTGCTTGACTCACAAAAACGTTTGCTTGGCGTTATTACTGACGGAGATATAAGACGTGCCTTACTTCAAGGCTCGAGTCTTGAAAGCTTGGCTCTTGACATCATGACTAAAAAGCCTTTTACGCTTAGCAATGAATTGCGCCCCTCCGCTATTCATAAGCTCATGCGTGAAAAAGATATTCATCATATTCCTATTTTAAATAGTGAAGGTGCGGTTGTTAACTTAGCCGTTCATGGTAAATTCTTAAGCCCACAACGCTTCGAAAATGAAGTTATTCTTATGGTGGGGGGCTTGGGTAGTCGTTTGGGTAAATTAACCAAAAACATTCCTAAACCGCTACTCAAAATTGGTAATAAAGCCATTTTAGAAATTATTATAGAAAGCTTTTTAGAGCAAGGCTTTTATAAGTTTAAACTAGCGGTTAATTACAAAGCAGAGCTTATCGAAGCTCACTTTAAAGATGGTAGTGCTTGGGGCGCGCAAATAACGTACTTACGTGAACCCAAACGCCTTGGTACTTGTGGGGCACTCAGCCTAATTACAAAAAGACCTAAACTACCCTTTATTGTCATGAATGGTGATGTACTCACAAAAGTTAATTTTCAAGACTTACTCGAGTTTCACACAAAACAAAATAGCTTAGCTACTATGGCTGTCAGAGATTATGATGTCCAGATTCCTTTTGGTGTGATTGATCATAATGGCAGTAAAATTGTTGATATCACTGAAAAACCTACGCAACGCTACTTCGTCAATGCTGGCATTTATGTTTTAGAGCCTGACTGTCTTGACTTTATTCCGCAGGCTATCCAGTTTGATATGACCAGCTTGTTTCAACGCTTGTTACATGAGCAAAAAGAACTATCTAGCTTTGCTATTCAGGAATATTGGTTAGATATTGGTCGTGTTTCTGATTTTCAGCAAGCCAAACTTGATTTTTCAGAGCATTGGCTGAACAATGACCTGAGCACACAGGTATGAGTAAGCTTTTTGTTGTTCACTGCATAGATACCGAAGGTCCCCTTTATGAGTCTTTAAGTGCTACTTTTGAACGCCTCGAAAGCATTATTGGTGTAAAACTCGAGCCTTCTCGTGAAACCTTAAGACAGTTGCGTAACAAAGAACTTGATTTAGGCGGTAAAGAAGATTCTGCTGCCCTTGTTGTGTCAAAACAGCTTTTAGACTATAACGATACTTGGGATAAAGTGGATGCCATGCTTTTTGACATGCTGTCAGAAGGCTATCGTAAGCGCTACGCGGATAGTTTAGGGCAAGGTTGGCGTTATAGCTGGTTTATTGTTGATCATGTCGGTTATGACGTAAATCCTCGCAGGCGCGATATGGGTTATCACAATATTTTTGATCACTACCAGCAAATGCTTTTAGAAACAAAGTCGTTGCAAGATGAAATCAACTGGCATTTTCACCCCATGTCACACTATAAAGAAGCGCATATTTGCGCAACGTCTTATCTTACTTCACCTCATCTTTTTGAAACACTCGCCAGACGTATTATTGATAAAACGTGGTTTCCGAGTGCCTTCAGACCCGGCTTTCATGCGGAGCGCCCTGACGCACACTGGTTTTTAGAGCAATGGATTCCGTTTGATTTTGCAAATCAAGCCATTAGCGAAGATCTAGCTTTACAACAAGATGTCGCCTCAGGTCGTCTGGGTGACTGGCGACGTGCAGTTAGTGACTGGTCCCCCTACCAACCCTCTCATGATGATTACCAAACAGCAGGACAGTGTAACCGTACGCTCTTTAGATGCCTAAACGTAGGTACACGCTTTAAATTACTAGATGAAAACGAAGTCAGAAAAGCTTTTGAACGAGCAAGTCAAGGCAAAGACACAGTTTTAGCATTTACCAATCATGACTTTAGAGACATGCGAAACGATGTTGAAAGCAGCCATGCATTAGTAACAAAAGTAGCCAAAGACTATAAAGACGTAGAGTGGCAACACGCAGGGGCTAAAGAAGCAGCTCGAGCTGTCTTAAAGCGTGACCAGCAAGAAGCTTTTGAGTTAAACGTAAAGCTAACAGACAATCTACTAACCATAAAAGCAAATCACGATAGTTTTGGCCCGCAACCCTTTCTGGCCATAAAAACCAAAGACAAACGCTACTTAAGTGATAATCTTGATTTGCAAACACCCAAGCGCCACTGGACATATCACTTTGACGCTGACACTATTCAGCTAGATGCCATAGAAAGCATAGGTATTGCCAGTAACGACCTAAATGGCAGTAGCCATGTCATCACTATGAAAAATACCGGCGAAATACAAAGCAGCAAACATTACGATAAAACAACGTGGTAGAAGAAACGATTCAAAAGGAAAGCCTAAGCGAGATCGAAACTTACTTTGATCGGCTATGGCCCATATTGCGCAGCATAACCGGCGAAGGTGTAAGACAAACTCACGACATACTGGGAGAGCTCGTACAACTCGAGCGTTTTGAGATTCCGTCGGGCACAGCTGTCTTTGACTGGCTTATTCCTAAAGAATGGGTTGTGAATGAAGCTTTTGTCATTGACCCTAAGGGCAAAAAAATATTAGATGTCAAAGAAAACAACTTGCATTTACTTAATTACTCTAGCGCCTTTAAAGGCACTTTGAATCGTGATGAGCTTGATAAACACCTGTACAGCCTGCCTAAGCAAGCTAAGGCCATTCCTTACTTAACAACTTACTACCAGGAGCGTTGGGGCTTTTGTTTAAGTCAAGAGCAACGCGATGAGTTACCCCAAGGGAACTACAGAGTTGTTATAGATACAGAACATAAAGAAGGTAGCCTTACATTGAGTGAAGCGCTGCTCAAAGGCAGTTCACAAGACGAAGTACTCATATCTACTTATACCTGCCACCCAAGCATGGCCAACAATGAACTTTCAGGCCCACTGGTTGCTGCCTTTTTATATAAACGCTTAGCCCAACAAAAAAATCGACGTTTCAGCTATCGTTTTGTCTTTTTACCCGAAACCATAGGCGCAATTACTTACCTTAAGATGCAAGGGGAGCATCTTAAAAAGCATACCAAAGCAGGCTTTGTGATAACTTGCGCTGGTAACAACGCGCCCTTTACCTATAAGTGTTCGCGTCAAGGCAACAGCCTTGCTGACCGTATTGCAAAACAAGCCCTTAAAAACCATGAGCACAGCATCTTGCCTTTTTCACCTTTAGGTAGTGATGAGCGTCAGTACTGCTCACCTGCCTTTAACTTGCCTATAGGCTCACTCATGCGTAGCATGTACGGCCGCTACCCTGAGTACCACAGCAGTCTAGATAACAAAAGCTTTATATCTTTTAAAGCCTTGCAAGAAAGCATAGATATGTATGAAAGCATGCTGTTAAGTCTAGAACAAAACCAAACTTACCTAAACCTCTACCCCCACGGCGAACCACGCTTAGACAAGCACGGCCTCTACGACTCACTAGGGCACAGTAGCGTACCCAACTTCACGCAGCACGTCTTATGGCTACTCAACTACTCAGACGGACAGCACGACCTACTGGACATAGCTGAAAAAAGTGGCTTTAGCGTAAATGACTTAGATATAGCAGCAAAAGCCTGTTTAAAGGCAAAGCTGATTCAAGCAAGTTAGATGAATTCCTGGCCCGTTTTTTCGCTTTTTAGCTTCTGACATATGTCAAAGCATGGCAATGGTGAGGTGAAACCTAATTGCATTTCCAATAAGTATTGCACCATCTACTCTTCTACCTCTTTCTTAATCCCTCAGTCCCAAAGGGACAGCTCCCTTAATAAGGGAGCCTAGAGTCAAAAGCTGTTTTGGTGCAACCTTTTCTGGAAATACAACTAAGATAAGTAGGTTTAAAGTAATCCATTGCAGTTCCACGAAACATTGCAGCAGCGGCTAAGTTGCTTTGATGATGCAGCCATTCTTAGAAACGCCATGAATAATGTGATCGTGGGCTTGAGTAATTTAACTTGTGACGAATGTACTAGGCTAACTTGACTTGTGATGGTAATGTGCAAATTCTTGCAAAGGGCTCATTAGAAAATGAGGAAACTTTTACTTTCTCATCTTATAAGCCTTCAAATTGGCTTTATAGGGTAAATTATGAAATTTTCTTAATTCTTTCTCATATCCATTTGATAGTTTTGTAAGAGTTGAGTTAGTACCTTAGTACTTAGAAAAGTACGACTGTACTTCTCTGGAAGCAAAGATATCTGATCCCCACATGGGCGCTTGGATCAGATGGAGCGAGTAGCGCAACCGACCAGAATGACGTTTTCTCATTGCCTGCTTGCGCCCAAAATAAATACTATTTGAGGTAAAAGGTCTCTATGAGAATAAACATCAACACTAACATTATCTTAAAACTTTTCACATTGTTTTTTATTCTTAGTACTGTACTTTTATCGGCATGCTCTAAGGTTTCTAGTGTACCCCCAGTTAGCGCAACTGACCCTGTCGAAGAGACAAATCCCAGACCTGACGGTGACGGTATAACAAATGAAACCCCAAGACGTATTGGGGAAGTTCAAATTGGCGCCTATATAAAAGGTGCTACTTGGGATAAGTCATTACTCTTTGAACTGGAAAGCGGTTTGGGGCATGAGTTTAATATTATGCAATGGTTTACCAGCTGGCCTTCACCGTTTGAGCCTTATGTTGTAAACCGTGTTTTAGATATTAATCGCATTCCTCTTATTACTTGGCAATCTAACAAGCAATCTTTATCAGATATTATTGATGGTGATTACGACGCCTACATTACAAGTTGGGCTAAAGGTATTAAAGGTGTTAAGGGTGATGTTTATTTACGTCCCTTCCCCGAAATGAATGGCGACTGGACAAACTGGCATGGTGAGCCCGAAAAGCTCGTTGAGGTGTGGCATCATATTGTTAATATTTTTCGTGCTCACAACGTAAAGAACGTTAAGTGGGTATGGTCACCCAATATTACAGATGAACCCCGTACACCCGAAAATGCTATGGAGCTTTACTACCCCGGTAGTGACTATGTAGATATTTTAGGCTTAGATGGCTTTAACTGGGGTACTGTGCGTCCTTGGACTGCTTGGAAGAGTTTTGAAGAAACCTTCGAAGTACCTTATGCGCGTATTACTGCTTTAGGTGATCAACCCTTATGGCTTGCAGAAATTGCCTCTACCGAAAAAGGTGGCGACAAAGCCCAATGGATTCAAGATATGCTCAACTCAACAGCCTTCCCACAAATTGACGCACTGATTTGGTTTAACGAAGCCAAAGAAACTGACTGGCGCATACAAAGCTCAGGTGAATCTAAAAACGCCTTTAAAGCATGGTTCACACAAATGAGCCTCGAGCAGAGTGTTGCAGATACTGATTAAAATCATTTTCTAACAAAATTAATGAGCTAAGTTTCTTGACTTGGCTCATTTTTTTAGCGTGGCTAAATACACAGACTTAAAGCTGAGTCAAAGCATAAACTATGCCAGCTAATTACTTGAGAGAAGTTTAGGAATCCATGTTTAAGAAAAGCATTTTTGAACCCATTTTACATATCTCAACCCTACGCTTAGTAGGGCTTTACTTTGCAATCACCTTAGTTTTAACAGCTTGTACCCTAATTATGCCAAAAGCAGACCCAAGCCCTGTACGCCTACCTAATATCCCTCGTGATTCACGCTTAATTGGTGAGCGTCAATTTGGTGTCTTTGTACCCGAAGCTGCTTGGAAGGCATCTGAAACGGTAGTTAATTTAGAAAAAAGCATTAATCATGAGTTTGAAATTATTCATTGGTTTACAGACTGGAGTCATGACTTTGAGGTTCAACCCATTCAAAAGGCTTATGACTTAGGTCGTGCACCACTCATTACATGGCAGGCAACTGAGCAATCTCTAGAAGACATCTTGGCGGGTAAGAATGACCCATTTATAAAACGCTGGGCTCGAGCTTCTGCTCAGCAAGGGGAATTTTATGTGCGTATTTTTCCTGAAATGAATGGTGATTGGACAGCTTGGCATGGTGATCCTGAGTTATTAAAGAACACTTGGATTCATATGGTTAGTTTGTTTCGGAATGAGGGTGCAACTAACGTACAGTGGGTCTGGACACCCAATGTTACCGATGAGCCTAATGAAGCATGGAATAAATTTGAAAATTATTACCCTGGTGATGCCTATGTTGATATTGTGGGTTTAGATGGTTATAACTGGGGAACCAGCAAGGCCCAAACACGCTGGACTTACTTTGAACCTCTTTTTGCTGATGCTTATATTCGGCTTGCAGACTTAACCAGCAAACCCATGTGGATTGCCGAAGTAGCCTCAGCTGAAAAAGGTGGAAGCAAAGCCCTCTGGATTGAAGACATGTTAAGCAGTAACGCATTTCCAAGGGTTGAAGCCGTTATTTGGTTTAACGAAAAGAAAGAAGCTGACTGGCGTATAGAAAGCTCAGGTGCTTCTAAAAATGCTTTTGGTACTTGGTTTGCTAATTCAAATGCTAATCGCTAAGCCAAACTTCAATCTTAAACCCTTAAAAAGGCTAGATTAAGCTTCATGACTCGCTTATGGTGCCTACATGGCAATCTTCAAAAGGCCAGCGTATGGCAATTCTTAGAAAATCAGCTAGATAACACCACACTCGAGCTTGTTGACTTATGGCAGAGTCAGGTCTCTGGCTTTTGGGATTGGGCTGAGCAGTTTTGTGAAACGGTTGCAGAATCTAAGGCCGATAAGCATGTTTTGCTTGGTTATTCTTTGGGGGGTCGTTTGGCTTTGCATGCGCTGCTTAAGCAGCCTGAGCTTTGGCATGCTGCTGTTATTGTGGCTGCTGATTCTGGCCTGAGTAGTGCTGCTGAGCGCGCTCAGCGCTTGGCTTGGGATCAGGCTTGGACGGAGCGCTTTTTACAAGATGACTGGCAAACTTTACTACAAGACTGGGATGCTCAAGCTGTATTTGCAAATTACCCTAGTGAAACCCTACGTGCTGAAACTGATTTTTCTAGGCAAGCCATTGCAAACTTATTTGACCTGTTTTCTAAAGGCAGGCAAGATGATTTGCTGCCTCAACTCAAAACCTTAAGCAAGCCTAAACTTCTTTATCTCTCAGGGGAAGATGACAAAAAATACACGGCTGTAGGTGCAGACTTAGCTCACATCTGCCCTGCTCTATCACACCGCATTATTCCTAATGCAGGTCACAGAGTACCTTGGGAAAACCAAGAGGCTTTTATAGCTACGCTAAAGACCTTTCTAACTGAA